>DASWOO010001161.1:0-3607 GCA_036404335.1 Kofleriaceae bacterium | reverse complement strand
CCGAACCTGCCCGCCGAGAACCAGGATCTGTCGATGCGCATCGTCGGCAGCCTCGACGTGGCCGCCCTCGAGCGCGCGCTCGACGAGATCACCCGGCGGCACGACGTGCTGCGCTCGCGGCTCCGGCGAGCGGGCAAGTCCGCCGAACAGAGGGCGCGCAGCAGCGCCGAAGGCGATGCGGAGGTTGGCAACGGTAAGCTGTTGCATCAGATAGTGCCGTGGTCGCCGCTGAAGCTGGCAATCAGCGAGATCTCGGGCGACACCGACGAGGCGCGCTGGGCCGCGGCCGGGCAGCTCCACCAGCGCCGGTGGTCGAGCTCGTTCGACCTCGCCGCCGAGACGATGAAGCTCGAGCTGGTGCGCGTCTCGCCGCGCGATCACCTGCTGATCGCGATCTTCCACCACGTCATCTTCGACGGGATGTCGTACCCGGTGTGGTTCCGCGAGCTGAGCGCGCTCTACAGCGCGTTCTCACGGGGCGCGCCGTCGCCGCTCGAGGAGCTGCCGTTCCGGTTCGCCGATCACGTGGCGTGGCAGCGCACGCTGGCCGCGCTGCCGATCGGCCAGGCCCAGCTCGCGTACTGGCGCAAGCGGTTCGAGGGCGTCGGCCCGATGAAGCTCCGCGGCGACCGGCCGCGCGAGCGGATCGACGAGCAGCGCGCCCGCAAGGGCCCGCCCGACGTGTTCCCCGGCCGGGCGGTGAAGCTGCAGCTACCCGCCGACGTCGTCGCCGCGGTCCGGCAGCAGGCCATCGACCTGCAGGTCACGGTCTACACCGTGCTGATCGCCGCGTACTTCCTGCTCGTGCGCGAATACGCGGGCCAGGACGAGGTGATCGTGCTGACCAGCGTCGCCGGGCGCGATCGGCCGGGCGCCGAGCAGGTGATCGGCCAGTTCAACGCATCGTTCCCGCTGCGGGTCTCGCTGCCCGATCACCGGCGGATCCGCGACGTGCTGTTCGCGCTGCGCGACGATGCGATCGCGCAGCGCACGAACTGCGATCTGCCGGCGTCCTACATGCTGGACGAGTACAAGCAGGGCGCGCGCGTCATCTTCAACTTCCTCGACATGCGCGACGCGCCGCTGCCCGAGCTGCCCGGCGCCGAGGTGAGCATGGCGATCCGGCCGAACGATCCGCCCGACGTGATCATGAACGACCTCGCGGTGTTCATGGCCGACGGCGAGGCCGAGATCACCGCGGAGGTCGTCGGCAACGCCGAGCTGTTCACCGCCGAGGGCCTCGGTCGCGTCGCCGCGGATTACCTGGCGCTGATCGCCTGGATGGCGAAGCACCCGGATCGGACCGTCCAGGACGCCCGCGCGCGGAGCTGATCGTCAATCCAGCTCGAGATCGGCGATCATCCGATCGGGGGTCGAGACCGCGCGGTCGATCAGCGCCACGAAGTGCGCGGCGATCCCCGCGGCGGCGTCGGCGTCGAACAGATCCGCGTTGTACGTCAGCTCGCCCCACACCTGGTGATCCTCCTCGGACAGCACGAACGACAGGTCGAGCAGCTGGCGCCCCGGATGCGGCGGCCACGGCCGGCGCACGCGCAGGCCGTGCAGCGAGACCTCGCCATCCCGGGCCAGCTCGAGCAGCACCTGGTACAGCGGGTTGTGGGTCGCGCTGCGGCGCGGCGCGACCTCGGCGATGATCCGGTCGAACGGCATGTGCTTGTGGCGATACGCCTGCAAGGTCGTCGCGCGGACGCGGGCGAGCAGCTGGCGGAACGACAGCGCCCCGGTGAGCTCGAGCCGCAGCGGCAGCAGGTTGACGAAGTTGCCGACGGTGCGCTCGTACTCGAGCCGCTCGCGCGTGGTCGCCGGCACGCCGATCACCAGATCCTCGCGCTCGGTGTAGCGATGGAGCAGCGCGAACAGCGCGCTCAGCACCGCCATGTGGAACGTCACGCCCTCCGCGGTCGCCAGGGCGCGCAGCCCATCGGTCGGCCGCGGCGGCAGGTAGATCGGGCAGACCCCGCCGCGCAGGGTCTTGCGCTCGTCGCGCGGCCGGGCCACCGGCAGATCGAGCGGCGGCGCCTGACCATCGAGCGCGCCGCGCCAGTACGCGATCGTCTCGTCGCCGGGCACGTCGGACCGCTCGAGCCGCGCGACGTCGATCGCGTCGACCTCGATCGGCGGCAGCGCGACCGGCGCGCCGGTGACGAAGCCGCGGTAGAGCGCGCCGAGCTCCTCGTACAGGAGGAAGATCGACACGTGGTCGCCGACGATGTGGTGCAGATTCCACAGCATCAGGTGGCGATCGGCGGCGAGCTTGAGCAGGTGCGTGCGGAACACCGGCCCGTGCCGCAGATCGAACGGCACGCGGCAGCGCTCGGCGACCAGCGCGCGCGCGCGGGCGTCGCAGCGCTCGGCCGGCTCGGCGCAGAGATCGACCAGCTCGATCGACGCCGGCGCCGGCAGGCCGATCGTCTGGAACACGTCGCTGCCCTCGACCTGGAACGTCGTGCGCAGCGCCGCGTGGCGCTTGACCAGCGCGTCGAGGCTCAGCCGGAGCGCGCGCAGATCGAGCGGGCCCTCCAGCTCGACGAGCTCGGGCATCGCGTTATCGAAGCCGAGCTGCGCCTCCATCCAGAACCGGCCCTGCGCGCGCGTCGCCGGGAACCTGCCGGACCGGACGGCGGCCCGGCGGGCCACGGCGGCACCGCGCGGGCGAGCACCGGCCTGCGGACCCGCCGCCCGCGCGGGCTGGGCCTCGACCTGGACGGCGAGCTCGGCGACGCTCGCGTTCTGCAGCATCACGACGATCGGGACGTCCCGGCCGAGCAGCTCGCGCAGGCGCAGCGTGGCCCGGGTCGCGCGCAGCGACTCGCCGCCGAGGTCGAGGAACCGGTCCTGCGCGCCGATGACGTCGACCGCGAGCACGTCCTGCCAGACCGCCGCGATCGCTTGCTCGATCGCGCCGCGCGGCGCGACGTACGGGACCTGCGGCAGCAGCTCCGCGCGGCGGTGGGTTGCCGAGACGGCGCGGGCGGCGAGCGCGGCGCGGTCGAGCTTCTCGGCCGACGAGCGCGGCAGGGCGTCGACGAGCACGAACGCGTCGGGGACCATGTGCTCGGGGAGCCGCGCGCGCAGGTGGTCCCGCAGCTCGCCGGGCAGCTGCGTCCCGACGACGTACGCGACGAGCTGCGGCTCGCCGGGCCGCTCCTCGCGAACGACGACGGCGCAGTCGCCGATGGCCGGGTGCTGCCCGAGGACCGCCTCGATCTCGCCGAGCTCGACGCGGAACCCGCGGAGCTTGATCTGCTGATCGATGCGGCCGAGGAACTCGAGGTTGCCGTCCGCGTCCTGGCGGACTCGATCGCCGGTCCGGTAGCGCCGCGCGCCGGATGGCCCCAGCGGGTCCGGCACGAAGCGCTCCGCGGTGAGGCCCGGGCGGTGCAGATAGCCGCGCGCCAGCCGGGCGCCGCCGATCACCAGCTCGCCGGCCACGCCGACCGCGACGGGCCGCAGCTCGCCATCGACGACCTCGAGGCGCGTGCCGGCGATCGGCCCGCCGATCGGCACCACCGCGCGCCCCGGCCGGCACCGCCACACCGCGGCGTCGATCGTCGCCTCGGTCGGGCCATAATGATTGACCAGCTCG
>DASWOO010001160.1:0-2342 GCA_036404335.1 Kofleriaceae bacterium | reverse complement strand
TCCACGCCGGCGAGTCGTGGGCCGAGGTCGCCGCGAACCTGCGCGAGCACGTCGTCGCGGTCAAGGCGCGGGTCTCGCCGCACGCCCCGTTCGGCGTCGGGCTGCGGCTGTCGGCGCGCGCCGCGCAGGAGCTGACCGATGGCGGGCTCGCCGAGCTCCGGGCGCTGCTCGCCGCGCACGATCTCTACGTGTTCACGATCAACGGCTTCCCGTACGGCACGTTTCACGGCGTGCCGGTCAAGGAGGCGGTGTACCGCCCCGACTGGCGCGAGCCCGAGCGCCTGGCCTACACCCGCCAGCTCGCCGACCTCCTGGCCCAGCTGCTTCCGCAGGGCGTCGACGGCTCGATCAGCACGGTGCCCGGCTGCTTCCGGCCGCGCGGCGACGACCCGCGCGCGCTGGCCGAGATCGCCGAGAACCTGCGCGCCGCGGCAGCGCACTGCGCGGCGATCGAGCGCCGGACCGGCGCGCGGATCACGATCGCGATCGAGCCCGAGCCGTGCTGCGTGATCGAGACCCTCGCCGAGGCGATCGCGCTGTTCACCGAGCACCTGCGCGGGGTCTCGCACCTCGGGCTGTGCCTCGACGCCTGCCACGCCGCGGTCGAGTACGAGGACCTGCCCGCCGCGCTCGCCGCGCTCGCCGCCGCCGGCGTGCCGATCGCCAAGCTCCAGCTCAGCGCCGGCCTGCGGGTCGCGCCGGTCGGCCCGGCCCAGCGCGCCGAGCTCGTCCGGTTTGCGGACAGCGTCTACCTGCACCAGGTCGTCGCCCGGCGCGGCGACGCGCTGGTCCGCTACGCCGATCTACCGGCGGCGCTGGCCGACCCGGCCGCGGCACACGACCGCGAGTGGCGCGTCCACTTCCACGTGCCGATCGTCCGCGATCAGCTCGGCGCGTTCGCCAGCACCCAGGACTTCCTCGCCGCGCTGCTCGCCCACCACCGGCGCGCGCCGCTGTCGACCCAGCTCGAGGTCGAGACCTACACCTGGGACGTGCTGCCGGCCGAGCTGCGCGCGGCGCCGATCGCCGACGCCGTCGCCGGCGAGCTGCGCTGGGTCATCGATCAACTGTCCGGGGAGCCGTCATGAACCTATCCGTCGCGCTGCGGCTCGGCCGCGTGTCGAACCTGCCGACCGTCACCACCAACGTGCTCGCCGCCGTCGCGCTTGCCGGCGGTCACCCCGGCCGCCTGCAGCTGGTCGCGATCTGCGTCGCGATGTCGCTGATGTACGTCGCCGGCATGTTCCTCAACGACGCGTTCGACCGCGAGCTCGACGCCCGCGAGCGCCCCGAGCGGCCGATCCCGTCGGGCCAGGTCCAGGCGATGACCGTGTTCAACGCCGGGATCGCGATGCTGATCGCCGGCGTCGCGCTCACCGCGATCGTCGCCGTCACCTCGGGCGTCGGCTACCGCGCCGGGCTGTGCGCGCTCGGCCTCGCCGCGCTGATCCTGATCTACGACGCGTTCCACAAGCAGAACCCGGCCAGCCCGATCGTCATGGGCCTGTGCCGGGTCGGCGTGTACGCCGCCGCCGCGTTCGCCGTCACCCCGCACGTCGACGCCGCCCTCGGCCGCGGCATGATCGCCCTGCTCTGCTTCCTGATCGGCCTGACCTACATCGCGCGCCAGGAGAACCTGTCGCGCGTCGACAACCTGTGGCCGCTCGCCGTGATGGCCATCCCCGCCTGGCTCGCCTTCCCCACCAGCGCCGTCGCCTGGGTCAGCTACGTCACCTGGCTCGCCGCCCTCTCCATCGCCCTTACCCTCCTCGCCTCCCGCAAGATCCGCGAGGCCGTCGGCCTGCTGATCGCCGCGATCTCGCTGCTCGACGCCACGCTCGCCGCCAACGCCGGCTACCCCGTGTTCGCCGTCTACGCCGTCCTCGCCTACGGCCTGACCCGCTGGCTGCAGCGCTCGGTGCCGGGCACGTAGCTACCCGATCGCCGCGGCCAGGGCCGGCACGGCCACGCCGATCAGGATCAACAGATACGCGGCGCACGGGCGCCACAGCGCCAGCACCAGGTGATCGAGGGTCGCGCGGCGCGGCGCGTGGACCGGGGCGCCGAGGAACAGGCCGGCGGGGCCGGCGACCCAGCGGGCGGCGCCGCGGAACGGGTGGGCGGCGTCCGCGGGGACCAGGCCGGCGACGGTGACGCGGTCGCCGGCGCACAGCGCGGCCTGCGACTGGCCGGTGGCGAGGTGCAGGGTCGACAGCGCCAGCGGGCTGGCCCAGGCGCCGCCGGAGATCGGCACGACGCCGCCGAGGGTGCGGAGCGCGAAGCGGCCGACCTCGACGCGCGGGCCGCGCAGCCAGCTGGTCAGCGCGACCCGGGCGATCGCG
>DASWOO010001159.1:0-4201 GCA_036404335.1 Kofleriaceae bacterium | reverse complement strand
GGTCGAGCCTGCCTGGAGCATGACGTCGGTCAGCACGTCGCTGCGCGACATCGTGTGCATCCGGATCGAGAACGCCAGGCTGCCGAGGTACATCGTCGGCGCCAGGCCCAGGCCCATGCCGTAGGCGATCAGCCGCAGCCGGAGCGAGCGCGGCGACGCGCTGCCGAACAGCCGCCGGGCCGGACCGGCGCCGGCGTGGCGCAGCCGCGACTCGACCAGCCACGACGTGAACGTGTGGGCCAGGATGGTCGAGCCGAGCAGCACCGCGAGCAGCAGGCAGAACACCGACTCGCGCGACGCGATCTCGGGCGCGCGCAGCGCGACCAGCGCGAGCGTGGCGCCCCAGTTGGCCGCCCACGCCGCGGTCAGCTCGTCGGGCAACCGGCGCTGGATCCGCACCGCGTGGGCCGGCGCGCCGTCGCGCGACAGCCGATCGTGGCGGCCGGTCAGCGCGAACACCGCGAGCAGCCAGGCGACCCCGACCGGCACCGTGGCCTCGAGGTACAGCTGGCTGACCCAGCCGTGATCGCGGCCGGGCGCGAACGCGTTGCCGAACGCGCGCACGAACACGAGCTTGAACACGATCTCCAAGCCCAGGAACGCCAAGACCGTCATTCGCCGTAGAGAGCCCATTGCCGCCTACTCAGGATCGGCAACGCGTGGCGAATATGTAGAGCCTGTAGCGCTAGGCCGCGCCGCCCGCGGCCGGCCCGGCTACGGCGCCGCGTTGCCCGCGCGCAGCTTCGAGTGCCGGTAGCCGTAGCAGAAGTACAGGACGATGCCGATCGCCAGCCACACGAAGAACCGGATCCAGGTGATCGCCGGCAGCTGCGTCATCAGGAACACGCACGACACGATCGCCAGGAGCGGCGTGACCGGCGAGCCCGGCACCCGGAACGGCCGCGGCCGGTCCGGCTCGCGCACGCGCAGCACGATCACGCCGATCGCGACCAGCACGAACGCGAACAGCGTGCCGATGTTGGTCAGCTCGACCGCCTCGTCGATGTTGACGAACGCCGAGAACGTCGCGACCGCGACGCCGGTGATGATCGTCGTGACGTGCGGCGTCTTGTACTTGGGGTGGACCTTGGCGGCCCACGGCGGCAACAGGCCGTCGCGCGCCATCGAGAAGAAGATCCGCGGCTGGCCGAGCTGGAACACGAGCAGCACCGAGCTCATCGCGATCACCGCGCCGATGCCGATGAAGATCCGCGCGATCTGCAGCGGCGCGCCGTGGCTGCCGGCGCGCTCGAGCACGGTCAGCATCGGCTCGGCGGTGCCGACCTCGTTCCACGGCGCCACGCCGGTCAGGACCAGGCCGACGACGATGTACAGCACCGTGCAGATGATGAGGCTGGCGATGATGCCGAACGGCATGTCGCGCTTGGCGTCCTTGGCCTCCTCCGACGCGGTCGACACCGCGTCGAACCCGATGTACGCGAAGAAGATGATCGCCGCGGCGCTGCCGATGCCCTTGAAGCCGTTGGGCGCGAACCCGCCGTGCGCGGTCCAGTTCTCGGGCTTGATGTAGAACGCGCCGACCGAGAGGAACACCACGATGATGATGATCTTCAGGATCACCATCACCAGGTTCGACCGCGCCGACTCCTTGATCCCGCGGACCAGGACCCAGGTGATCAGCGCGACGATCGCCACCGCCGGCAGGTTGAAGATGATCGGGATCCCGGCGATCCGCGGCGCGTCGTGCAGCGCCGCCGCCAGCACCGCGTTGCCCTCGTGGCCGGTGGCGATCGCCTCCGCCGCCTTCGCCGCGGACCGATAGTCGGTGATGATCCAGGTCGGTAGGTTGATCCCGAAGATCTTGAGTAGCTCGGTGAAGTAGCCGGACCACGACACCGCGACCGCGACGTTGCCGATCGCGTATTCGATCACCAGGTCCCAGCCGATGATCCACGCGACGATCTCACCGAGCGCGGCGTAGGCATAGGTGTAGGCCGAGCCGGCGGTCGGCACCATCGCCGCGAACTCCGCGTAACACAGTGCGGCAAAGCCACACGCGATCGCGGTGAGCATGAACGAGATGATGATCGCGGGCCCGGCGCCGACGTGCTCGCCGCCGCCGGCGATCGCCGAGCCGGTCGAGGCGAAGATGCCCGCGCCGATGATCGCGCCGACGCCCAGCGCCGTGAGATCCCATTTCCCCAGGACGCGCGACAGCCCGGTGGTCTCGGCCTGCTTGTCGACGTTGACCCGCGCAAAGAGCTGGCGCATGGCGCCTTCATAACACGGCGATCAGGCGTCCAGGCCGCTGCGCGAGATCACCTCGGCGGCGCGGCCGAAGTCGAACCGGTCGACCGCGTCGCGCAGGTCGGCGAACTCGGGGGCCGGGCAGGCCGCGCGCAGCGGCGCGCTCAGCGCCTGGAACCGGTCGATCGCGGCGAAGTCCTGCTGGCGGAGCAGCTCGTACAGCTCGCGGACCGCGGCCCGGTCGAGCTCGCCCCCGACGCCGGTGCCGGCCGCGCTCGGGGCCACCGGCGCGTCGCGCTTGGCGGCGAGGAACGGCTGCGCCGCGGCCACCAGGGCGGTCATCGCCTCGCCCAGCTCGCGCAGCAGCCGGGGCAGCTCGGGCGCGGCCGGGTCGCGCTTGACCAGCCGCTCGGCGTCGCCGGCGATCCGGCGGAGCTCCCTGGCGCCCAGGGTGCCGGCGCTGCCCCGCAGCTTGTGCAGCCGCGCCGCGAGGCCCGGCGCCGAGTGCTCGGGCGGCGCCGCGCGCAGGTCCTCGAACTCGTAGAGCAGGTAGCTCAGCAGGGTCGCGAACAGGTCGACGTCGTGGTTGAGCCGGGAGGCGACGTCCGCCGCGTCGATCCCGGCGACGTCGGGCCAGGTCGCGGGCGGCGGTGCGGCCGGCAGCCCGGGCGGGGGCAGCGTGACCGAGCCGCCGCGCGTCCGCGAGACATGGCGCGCCACCGTGCGGAGCAGCATCGGCGGATCGAGCGGCTTGCTCAGGAAGTCGGTCATGCCGGCGTCGAACGACCGCTGGCGCTCGGCGAGCAGCGCGCCGGCGGTCAGCGCGATGATCGGCAGCGCGCGGAGCCCGAGCTCGTCGCGGATCGCGGCGGTCGCGGCGTTGCCGTCCATCACCGGCATCTGCACGTCCATCAGCACGACGTCGACCGCGCGCGGGTCGGCGCGCAGGAGCTCGACCGCCTCGCGGCCGTTCATCCCGAGCGTGACCTTGGCGCCGGCCGTCTCCAGGATCCGGCGCGCGACCTCGAGGTTGAGCTCGCTGTCGTCGACGACCAGCACCCGGATGTCGGCGAGCGACGCCACGGGCTGCGCCGGCTTGACCATCCCGGCGCGGCCGCCGCGGCGGACGACCGAGGTGTTGACCGCGTCGAACAGCATCGAGCTGGTGATCGGCTTGGTCAGGATCACGTCGGCGAGCCCCGCGTCCGGCGTGCGCCTGATCGCCGCGGTGTCGTGCGCGCTGGCCAGCACCGCGGCCGGGATCCGGTTGCGGCCGAACCGCGCCGCGAGCGCGCCGAGCGCGGCCAGGCCATCGACGCCCGGGATCCGCCAGTCGACGACCATCGCGTCGGGCGGCTGGCCGAGGGCGAGCCGCTCGGTGACCCGCGCGATCAGCCGGTCGCCCGAGCTGACCGCCTCCGCCCGCCAGCCCAGCGCGCGCGCCATCATCACCAGCGCCGCGCGCTGATCCGGATCGTCCTCGGCGATCACGACCTCGAGCTGGTGCAGCGCGCCGGGCACCTCCTCGAGCAGCTGGCTCGCGTCGAGCCCGTGCCCGATCGTCGCCCAGAACTCGCTGCCCTCGCCCGGCGCGCTCTGGACCCCGACGTCGCCGCCCAGGAGCTGGGCCAGGCGGCGGACGATCGACAGGCCCAGGCCCGTGCCGCCGAACTGCCGGGTGGTCGACACGTCGGCCTGGGTGAACGGCGTGAACAGCCGCGCCTGGATCTCGGGCGAGATGCCGATGCCGGTGTCGCGCACGGCGTAGCGCAGGGTGCACTGGTCGTCGTCGCGGGTCACGCAGCTGACGGCGAGCTCGACTTGGCCGCGCGCGGTGAACTTGATCGCGTTGGACAGCAGATTCGTGATGATCTGCCGGATCCGGGTCGGGTCGCCGCGCACCACGCGTGGCAGGTCGTCCGCGAGCTCGAGCCGCAGCTCGAGGTGCTTGGCCTCGGCCTGCGGCGTCATCAGATCTTCGATCTCGTGGACC
>DASWOO010001158.1:0-7959 GCA_036404335.1 Kofleriaceae bacterium | reverse complement strand
CACACCACGTGCGCGACGCCGAGGTCGCCGGCGCGGCGCGCGGCGAGGCAGCCGGGCGCCGGCGGCGCCACGCTGCGCGCGGTGATCAGCACGCCGAGGCCGAGCGCCGCCGCGGCGGCGACCCCGGCGATCACGGCCCGGCGGCGGCGGCGGAGCCCGTCGTCGAGCGCGGCCAGGAGCTCGGCGATCGCCGGCCAGCGCGCGCCGGGCTCGACCGCGAGGCCGCGCACGACCACGGCGTGCAGCCAGCTCGGCGCCTCGCCCAGCCGCGCGGGCCGGCGGACCCGGCCGGCGAGGATCTCCTCGAAGATCGGGCCGCCGTCCGCCGCGCGGAACGGCCGCTCGCCGTACAGCGCCTCGAACAGCGACACGCAGAACGCGAACTGATCGGTCTTGGCGTCGCCGGTCGCGCCGCGCACCAGCTAGGGCGCCATGTACGCCGGCGTGCCGGAGCAGCCGCCGGTGCCCGTGACCTGCGGCAGCGACAGCGGCCGGTCGCCGCCGTCGCCATCCTGCGTGACCGCGGTGTCGCGGCCAGCGTCATCGACCGGCTCGCCGGGCTCGAGCTCGGCCAGCTCGCGGGCGAGCCCGAAGTCGGTGATCCGCGCCGCGCCGTCGCGGCCGACCAGCACGTTGTCGGGCTTGAAGTCGCGGTGCAGCACCCCGCCGGCGTGCGCGGCGATCAGGCCGCGCCCGGCGTCGACGAACACGCGTACGATGTCGCGCCAGTCGCGCGCGCCCGGCTGCAGCCACGCGCGCAGCGACGGGCCGCGCACCAGCTCCATCGCGATGAACAGCTGGTCGTGGTGGGTGCCGATGTCGAACACCGGCACGACGTTGGGGTGCGACAGCCGCGCCATCGCCCGGGCCTCGCGCCGCAGCCGCGCGCGCTTGGCGTGGACGTTGCCGACCGAGCGGATGACCTTCAGCGCGACGTCGCGATCGAGCTCGCCGTCCCAGGCCTCGTAGACCACGCCCATGCCGCCGGCGCCGAGCCGGCCGCGGATCACGTAGCGGCCGAACGCGCTGTCCGGCTCCAGATCGACAGCCGGCAAGGCTCGGGCCTCCGCGCGATCCCGCGCCGTCAGCGTGATGTCCCCCGGCACGGTGCGATGGTAGCCCATCGCGCGCGCGGCGCGATATGTTGTGCCCGACGATGCCACTCTCCGACGCCCACGCGCTGGTGATCGGCATCGCCGCGTACCAGCGGATCGCGCCGCTGACGCCGACCCAGGACGCGCAGGACGTGGCCGCGGCGCTCGCCGACCCCGCGTGCGCCGGCTATCCGGCGGTGCAGACCCTGGTCGATGGCGCGGCGACCCGGGCGGCGATCCTCGACGCGCTCGCCGAGCTGGCGCGGGCGACGACCGCGGGCTCGACGGTGTTCATCTATTACTCGGGCCACGGCGCGCACGCGGCCGGCCCCGCCGGCGACGAGTACTACCTGGTGCCGGTCGACGCCGTGAACACGACGCGCGACACGCTCGCCGCCACGGCGATCTCCAACGCGTCGCTCACCGCCGCGCTGCGCGCGATCCCAGCGGGCCGGCTGACCCTGGTGCTCGATTGCTGCCGCGCCGGCGACCTGGCGGTGCCGGACCTCGGCGAGGTCGTCGCCGCGTTCGGCCAGGGCCGCGGCCGGGTCGTGCTCGCGGCGTCGCGCGCGTCGGGCGAGGCCTACGCGTTGCCGGGCCAGCGCGACAGCGTGCTGACCGGCTTCCTGGTCGCCGGGCTGCGCGGCGCGGCGACGGGGGCAGGCGGCGTACTGCGGGTCGTGGACCTGTTCCAGTACGTGCAGGAGCACGTCGCCGGGCTGCCGCTCGACCAGCACCCGGTGCTCCGGGCCGAGCTCGAGGAGAACTACGCGATCGCCGAGCTGCACGGCGGGGCGGCCGCGCCGCTCGTGCTGCCGCCGCCGCCCGACGGCGCGGGCTACGACGCGTTCGTCAGCTACTGCGAGGCCGATCGCGACGACCGGGCCTGGGTCACCGGCACGCTGGTGCCGGCGCTCGAGCAGGCGGGCCTGCGGCTGTGCCTCGAGGACCGCGACTTCGCGCTCGGCGCGCCACGGCTCGAGGAGCTCGACCGCGCGGTCACGCAGAGCCGCTACATCGTCGGCGTGTTCTCGCCGGCGTACCTGGCCGACCCGCGCAGCCACGACGAGGCGCTGATCGCGGCCCAGGCCGAGACCGAGTCGCGCTATCCGCGGCTCGTGCCGCTGCTGCGCCGGCCGTGCGCGCTCGCGCTGCACCAGCGGATGACCGCGGCGCTCGACGTCAGCCGCGACGGCGAGGTCGCCGCCGCGCTGCAGCGCCTCGCGCTCCAGCTGCGTCAGCCGCCCAGACCGCGGCTGACCTGACCGCTATCAGTGACCGTGGCCGTGGCCGTGGCCGTGATCGTCGAACTTGACGACCGGGACCTTGATCACGAGCTGATCGAAGCCGGACGCCGTGGTCAGGGCCGGCGGGGCGAGGATGCCCGCGGCGACGGCGGCGTTGAGCTCGTGCTCCGACAGCGGCGCGTCGAAGGTCGCGGGGTTGTAGTTCGGGCCCGGGAACACGAGGTAGACGTCGAGCGTCCGGAGGCCGGCGTTCTGGCTGATGATGTGATAGTGGTCGTAGCCCGGCTGGCCATCGACGTGGTGGGTCGCGCCCTCCGGGCCCTGCGCGAACACGCCGTACAGCCGGCCGTGGCTGCTCGACGGATACGGCGCGTTGTGCTGGATCGCGGTGCCGAAGTTCCAGATGAAGAACTGCTCGGCCTGCGGCGAGAAGAAGCCCGGGAACTGGATCGTGTAGGGCTGGCCCTGGAAGAAGGCGTACTCCTTGTCCTCGGGCAGCTCCGGCAGCGGCGCGCAGTGACTGGACGCCGTGCTGGCCGTGACGGCCGAGTCGGTCGTGGCGATCTCCGAGTCGGTTCCGTCCGTCGAATCACCCGTGTCGGCGACACAAGCGGTGAGGGGACCAGCGAGCAGGAGCGCGGCAAAGATTTTGAGCATCGCGCAAGCTTACTGCAATGTGAGTGCCCTCTTGCGAGTAACTTCCAGCTACCAAGTTACCGAGAAGATACGCAGATCCCGTCGAGATAACGATCACATCGGAGCCCAGATCCCCTGTGCCCCTCCCACCGACATTGGGTCACTGGCGTCGAATGCCATTCCCTCACTGGCGCTGAGTAATCCGTTATCCTACCTAGAACCGGCCGGCCAGACCGAAGCTGGTGCGGCCGTGATCGACGGACGTGGTCAGCCGCACGGCCGAGCTCCGGAGCGGGCGTGGCCGGCCGACAAATCCGTCGTCGCACTCACCGGTGCACGTCGGGAGCATCGAGCCGAGCCCGCCGAGCACGACCGGGACGCCGATCCGCAGCCCGAGGCTGATGGTGGGCCGGCTGCCGTCGTCGTTCGCGCTGTGGATGATCGGCGCGGCGATCAGGTAGGTCAGCAGGCCCAGGCCGACGCCGGGCTTGGTCTCCGTCGCGAGCACGACGGCGCGCTGCTCGACAGCGACGGCTGCGGGAACGGGGAGGGCGCCGGCAGCGGCGCCGACGGCACTGGCTCCATCGTCGTCGTCGCCGCCGTCAGCGGCGGCACCGTCGTCGGCGCGGGCGGCGTTGGCTCTGTCGGCGTCGGCGCCGGTTCGCCAGATCTTCACCGGCCTGTCGCGGCGCGCGCATCAGAGGCCGGTCACTTCACCAGCTCACGCCGGCCGTCGAGAGATCACGAAGCTTCTGCCGGTATGAGCTGAACAAATCATCAGCGTGCGGATAAGAACCATTCGCGATTGCCGAATGCTTGAAGGCGATCCCGCCGGCGGGTCGTCGAGCCAGCCGAGCGCGAGGTCGTCGTCGTACGTCATGCGCGGCCGGCGCTCGACAGCGCCGCGAGGACGCGGGCGGGGGTGAACGGGATGTCGCGCAGCCGCGCGCCGGTCGCGTCGAACACGGCGTTGGCGAGGGCGGCCGGGACCAGGGTGATCGAGGTCTCGCCGGCGCCGGTCGCGGGCACGCCGGCCGGGGTCACGAACACGGTCTCGATCGCGGGCGCGTCGTAGTCGAGGTGGAGGCTCGCGTACGACTGCCAGTCGACCGACGTCACGCGGTGCTCGTCCCACGTGACCTCCTCGACGAGCGCGCGGCTCGTGCCCTGGAGCAGGCCGCCCTCGACCTGGTTGCGCAGGCCGTCGGGGTTGGAGATCGGGCCGCAGTCGATCGCGACGAGGTAGCGCCGCGGGTGCACGACGCCGGTCGCGACGTGGACGTCGACGTCCGCGATCAGCGCGGCGAAGCCGTTGTGACCCTCGTACGCGACGCACGCGACGCCGCGGCCGTGCGCGACGCCGCCCTCGACCGGCCTCTGGACGCGGTGACCGGCGCGGGGCCCGGCCTGCCAGCCGGCGGCGCTGGCCGCGGCGCGCAGCACGCCGGTGATCCGGGGATCGCGCAGGTGGCGAAGCCGGAACGCGACCGGATCGGCGTCGGCGCGCGCGCACAGCTCGTCCATGAACGACTCGTTGGCGAACGTGTTCTGGATCCGCAGCGGCGAGCGCAGCGGGCCGGTGAACAGCGGCGAGCGCACGGTATGCGTGACGACCCGCTCGCCGCGGATCGTGCCCTGGCCGACGTAGGCCGGGACCGCGTTGCTCTGGTTCTCGAGCTGGGCCTTGGGTCGCTCGATCCGGCCGAGCTCGAGCGGCTCCGGCTCGTGGCCGAGCAGCATGCCGGTGATGACGTTGCCGGGCCGGTCGTCGCCCGGGCGGTTGCCGAGCGACGCGACCCACGCCTCGCGATCCCACGCCGCGATCGCGCCGTCGACGCCGAGCACCGCGCGCTGCTCGATCGCGCACGCCGCGCCGTAGTTCTCCCACTTCATCTCGTCCTGCCGCGTGTACTGGACGCGGACCGGCGCGCGCACCGCCTGCGACAGGATCGCGGCGTCGAACGACACGGCGTCGGCGCCGTTGAGGCCGTAGCACCCCGAGCCGCGCTTGAACACGACCCGCACGGTCTCGAGCGGCACGCCGAGCAGCTTGGCGAGGCAGCTGCGCGTCGGGTACGCCGATTGCGTGGGCGACCAGACGGTGACGCCGTCATCGCGGACGTCGGCGACCGCGCACGACGGCCCGACCGAGCCGTGCATCTGGTACGGGTAGGTGTACCGCGCCCGGACCACGCGATCGCCGGCGCGGGCGAGCTCCGCGTCGACGTCGTGCGCGTCGACCGCGATCTGATCGTGCGACGGCTGCTGGCGCAGGCCATCGAAGAACGTGCCGGGCGCCGGCAGCGCGGGCCCGGGGTGCCAGCGCACCGCCAGCTGCGCGGCCGCGACCATCGCCGCGTACTGGGTGCGCGCGACCACGCCGACGAAGCTCTCGCGCACGACCACGTCGACCAGGCCGGGCACCGCGCGCACCGACGCGGCCTCGACGCCCGCGAGCGTCGCGCCCATGTCCGGCGGCCGGACGACCCGGCCGTGCAGCATCCCGGGCACGCGGACGTGGTGCACGTACTCGAACCCGCCGGTCACGAGCGCCACGCGGTCGATCGACGCCACCGGCTGGCCGAGGATGGTCCACGCCGACGCCGGCTTGCGCTTCGCGGTCTTGCGCAGCGCCAGCTCGAACCGGCGGCCGCCGACGAGCTCGCCGTACGTGACCCGCGCGCCGCCCGGGCCGGAGATCACGCCCGCGGCGACCGCGAGCCGCGCGACCGGCGCTCCGAGCCGCGCGCTGGCCAGCTCGAGCAGCGCCTCGCGCGCGGTGGCGGCGGCGAGCGCCAGGTTCTCGTGGTTGAAGTTGGTCGGGGTCGACTGGCTGCCGGACGTCGAGCCCTGGTCCGGCGTGATCGCGGTGTCGCACTCGATCATCGTCACGTGCGCCATCGGCACGTCGAGCTCCTCGGCGACGAGCTGGACCTGCGCCGTGAGCATGCCCTGCCCGAGATCGCACTTGCCGGTGTACGCGGTGACCCGGCCGTCTTCGCCGACGGCGAGCCACGCATCGAGCGCCTGGCCGTCGATGTGCGACGGCCGCGTGGCAAGCTTGCTCCTGGGCGCGGCGGTGACCGCGCGCGGCAGCACCGCCGACGCGCCGAAGCCGACGACGAGCGCGCCGCCCAGCCGCAGGAACTCGCGCCGGGTCGTCATCGCGTTCGCCTCGCGCCGTCGGCGTAGCGCCGGATCGCGCGCACCATCCGGGTGTGGGTGAAGCACCGGCACAGCACGCCGCCGAGCGCCGCGCGGATCTCGGCGTCGGTCGCGTCGGGCTTGCGATCCAGCACCGCCTTGGCCGTGAGGATCACGCCGCTCAGGCAGAACCCGCACTGCGACGCGCCCTCGTCGATGAACGCCTGCTGCAGCGGGTGCGGCGCGTCGGGCGTGCCCAGCCCCTCGAGCGTGACGATCTCGGCGCCGTCGGCGCGCCCGACCGGGATCACGCACGACCGCACCGGCGCGCCGTTCAGCATCACGGTGCACGAGCCGCACTGCGCCATGCCGCACCCGAACCGCGGCCCGCGCAGCGCGAGGTCGTCGGTCAGCACGAACAGCAGCGGCGCGTCGGGGTCGGCCGCGACCGTGTGGTCGGCGCCGTTCACGCGTAGCCGGATCGTCACCCGTGCAGCGTAGCAGCCGGCTAGCGACCTGCGAACCCGGCGCGCAGCACGGGCTCGGCCAGCTTCAGCGCCGTCACGCGATCCGTCGGGTCGCCGGTCATCGCCGCGATCAGCGCGCCGAGCGGCCGGCGCGCCTTGCGGTTGTCGATGAACGCCTGGGCCAGGCCGCGGACCCGGCCGCCCGGATCGATCCCCGGCAGCTCGATCGGCCCGGGCTTCATCGCCGGCGCCTCGGTCCACCGCGCGATCGCGAGCATCAGCGGCGCCTGCTCCGACCACAGCGTGGTCAGCTCCTGCAGGCCCAGCGCGCGGCCGGCGAGCTCCTCGCCGAGCGCCGCGAACCCGAGCCAGGCGAGCCACATCCGCGCCAGGATCGGCGCCATCGCCGAGCGCGGCGCGTACTGCCGCGGCCCGTACAGCTCGTTGAACCGCAGCGATGGCGTCAGCCACGTCGCGGCCGCCAGCGTCGCCGGCGACGGCGCCTGCCACGGCGCGCCCAGCACCGCGGTGAACGCGGCGGTCGCGGTCGCCTGCTCGCCGGCCAGCGCCGCGGCGTCGGCCTGCGCGCCCCACGCGATCGCCAGGTCGCCCGGCGCCGCGAACAGCGCCGCCGCGATCGCGCGCTCGCCCTCGATCAGCGCCTGGCCCTCGGCCTCGGCGTCGCGCGCCGGCAGCGCGGTGCCGACCACCGTCGGGTCCTGGATCGTCCCGATCTCGTCCCAGATCTCGGCGTGCGATACGCCGCCGCCGTCGACCGCGTACAGCGGGCAGATCACGCTGTTGAAGTCGACGATGGTGTACGAGCCGATGCGGAACACCCGGTTGAACGGGAACAGCCGGCACGACGCCGGCTTGGCCGCGCGGCCGTCCTCGACCTCGATCCGGCACAGGCCGTCGTCGGCGAGGAACCAGCAGCGGTCGCGCGGGTTGAACGCGGTGATCGCCTCGCCCCGCCGGCGCAGGAACGCCGCGATCGCCGGCCGGCGCGCCACCAGCTGGGTCAGCTGGCCGGCGGTGACGTCGATGCCGATGCCATGGCCCTTGCAGCACGCGCCGCAGCCGCGGCACTCGTAGCGCAGCCCACGATCCGGCCACGTGAAGTACACCCGGTCCACGCTGTCATGCTCCGCTACAGCGCGTCTTCTTCGGCGTCGCGGCCGCGGCGCGCGATGTCCGCCGACCGCGCCAGCTCGCGGTGGATCCGCGCGACGCGCTCGACCTGGCCGCGGGCGGGGAACCGCTCGTAGAAGCCCTCGACCCGGAACTGCTTGGCCAGCTCGGTCCACGGCGCCAGCCGCTTGGTCCAGCGCTTTACCCGATCCTCGCGCGGCTCGGCGTCGACCGCCGCCA
>DASWOO010001157.1:0-1917 GCA_036404335.1 Kofleriaceae bacterium | reverse complement strand
GCCAGCTCGCGCAGCAGCTCTTCCTGCCGTGCGGTGAGCTTCTTGGGGATCTCGACCTTGAACTGCACGACGTGATCGCCGCGGCCGGTGTCGTTGACCCGCGGGATGCCCTGGCCGCGCCGCACGACGATCTCGTCGGGCTGGACGCCGGGCTTGAGCTCGATCGTCGCGGTACCCTTGCACTCGTCGTCGAGCGTGTAGATCTCGACCTCGCCGCCGAGCGCGGCCTTGACGAAGCTGATCGGGACCTCGGTCACCACGTCGGCCTCGTCGCGCTTGAACCGATCGTCGCCCTGGACGTGCAGCACGACGTACAGGTGGCCGGGCGTACCGCCCGCGACCGCCTCGCCCTTGCCGGCGAGCCGCAGCGACAGGCCGTCATCGACGCCGGGCGGCACCGTGACGTTGAGCGTCGAGGTCTCGGCCTTGGCGCCGCGGCCTCGGCAGTCCTCGCAGGTCTCCTTGATGATCTTGCCCTGGCCGCGGCAGTGCGGGCACGCGGTCTGGACCATGAAGAAGCCCTGGGCATGGACCACCTGGCCCTTGCCCTGGCACGTCTTGCAGACCTCGGGCTTGCTGCCCGGCTTGGCGCCCGTGCCGGTGCACGTCGCACACGCCACGTTGCGCGTCACCGTGACGTCCTTGGTCGCGCCCCACACCGCCTCGGCGAACGTCAGCTCGAGATCGGTCCGGACATCGGCGCCGCGCGCCTGGCGCCGGGCACCCCCGCGACCTCCGAAGAAGTCGCCGAAGATGTCGCCGAACGCCGACAGGATGTCCTCGACGTTCGAGTAGCCACCCGGGCCGCCGCCGGCCGCGTTGCGGATGCCGTCGAAGCCGAACTTGTCGTAGCGCTGGCGCTGCTCGTCGTCGGACAGCACCGAGTACGCGTTCGAGGCTTCCTTGAACTTGTCCTCGGCCTCCTTGTCCCCGGGGTTGTGATCCGGGTGGTACTTCTTTGCGAGGCGGTAATACGCCTTCTTCAGGTCGGAGGAGCTGGCCTGCCGATCGACTTCGAGGACTTCATAAAGGTCGCGCATAGCGTGGAGAATCAGGGCCTTGGGTAAGGCGAGATGAAGATGGTGTCAAGGTGTGCTTTTGGTCAGCCGCGATAATCCCGTCGCGCGGCGCGCAGCGAGCGGCATCTGCCGGTTTTGCTTGCGAATTATTGCGTAGTGTGAAGGGCGCGCGCCCGGTCGGCAAGCGCGCTCGGTAGCGGGCGCGCGCGTCGCGCCGACGATCGGTGCCGCTTGTGATTGCACCCCCGCGTTGGTACGAAGCTCCATGGGCATCAAGAAGCTCGACTCGATCTGGCTCGACGGTTCGCTCGTTCCATGGGACCAGGCGACGGATCACTTGCTCGCGCACACGATGCACTACGGCGTCGGCACCTTCGAAGGCATCCGCGCGTACCAGCGCAGCGACGGCCGCACCGCGCTGTTCCGGGTCCGCGAGCACATCGAGCGCCTGCTCGACTCGTGCCTGATCTGCACGATCGACTGCCCGTTCAGCCGCGAGCAGCTGATCGCCGCGTGCATCGAGGTCGTCAAGAGCAACAAGATGACCGCCGCGTACCTGCGGCCGCTGGTCTACCTCGGCTACGGCGCGCTCGGCCTCGGCTCGCTCGAATCGCCGGTCCGCACCATGGTCGCCTGCTACGACTGGGGCACCTACCTCGGCGACGACGGGCTCAAGAAGGGCATCAAGTGCATGGTGTCCGGGTTCACCCGCGGCAACGGCAACTCGGCGATGAACAAGGGCAAGATCTGCGGCCAGTACGTCACGTCGGTGCTCGCCAAGCGCATGGCGCAGAAGAGCGGGTTCGACGAGGCGCTGATGCTCGATCCCCAGGGCTATGTCGCCGAGGGCAGCGGCGAGAACATCTTCGTGGTCAAGCACGGCGTGATCCGCACGCCG
>DASWOO010001156.1:0-1518 GCA_036404335.1 Kofleriaceae bacterium | reverse complement strand
GCCGACCCAGCGCGCGAGCGCGGCGTCGCCGGCCCAGCGCCGGCGGGGCACGACCACGCCGAGCAGCACGGCGCCGGTCACGAGCAGCACGAACGACAGGCCGGCGATGCCGAGCACGGCGAGGGCCGGGGCGCGGCTCGCGGCGAACACCGCGCCGAGCGCCGCGCCGATCAGCGGCAGCACGAGGGCGAGCGCCGCCGAGGCTGCGAGCGCGTAGCACGTGATCCGTCGCGCCTCGTGCCGGTACACGAGTGCTCGGACGCGCTTCAAAAATGTCGAGATCGAGACGGCCACGAGCTCCCTGCGCCGCGCAGTGCGCCCCGAGCATAGCGCACCGACGAGCAAACGGTGCTATGACCGACAGGCGTGAATAAGGCCGGCCCGCGAGCGTCCGTTCCGGCGCATGGACGCGACCCAGTCGACGATCGCGCGCTGGTCGAGGCTGCGCAGCGAGGCGATCGGGACGCGTTCAAGACCCTGTTCGAGCGCTACCACCGGCGGGCGTACGCGCTGGCGTTCGGCATGCTGCGCCACCAGGACGACGCGCTCGACGTGGTCCAGGACGCTTTCATCAAGGCTCACAGGTACCTGGACAAGTTCGAGGGTAACTCCAGCTTCTACACCTGGCTCTACCGCATCGTCATGAACCTGGCCATCGACCACATCCGCAAGCACCGCCGGGTCAAGCCGGTGGAGCTCGACGAGACCCGCCTCGACGCCGATGGCGACGGGGACGAGTCGCTACTGCCGCGGATTCTCGGTGGAAACCCGGGGCGCGCGCTGGTCGACAAGCAGATCCGGGCGCGGATCGACCAGGCGCTGGAGACGCTGTCGGACAACCATCGCTCGGTGCTGGTGATGCGCGAGCTGGAGGGCCTGTCGTACGAGGAGATGGCCCAGGCGATGGGCTGCTCCAAGGGCACGATCATGTCCCGGCTGTTCCACGCCCGCCGCAACATGCAAAAGCAGCTGCTCGATCTGATCGACAACCCGTCCGCCGAGCTGGTGGCGGACCTGACCGGGGCGACGTCCGAGGCGGCGGGGAGCCGCTAGCCATGTCCAAGCCGTCCACCGATCACGTCCAGGCCGACCTCGAGCTGATGGAGCTCGCCGACGGCGAGCGCGAGGACGCCGAGCTGGCCCGCCGGCTGGACGGCGACCCCGACGCGCGGACCAAGGTCGAGGCGATCCACGAGCTGGGCGAGCTGGTCCGCGGCCGGCTCGAGCTCGCCGCCGACGACGTCCACGACGCGCGGTTCGCGGCGATGTGGCGGCGGATCGACGGGCAGGTCGGGGCGCCGGCCGCGGGCGGCGGTGTGCTCGCCCGCGCGCTCGCGTGGTTCGACCGCTACCGCAGCCACATCATCACCGGCGCGGTCAGCGCCGGCGCGGTGGCGGCGCTGACCTTGTTCCTGAGGCCGGCTGCCCCGGATCCGGGCGTCGCGGGCAGGGACCACGAGGCGATCGACGTCCGGCCGGTCGCGCTGCGCGCCACGCCGCAGATCGACTCGCTCGACA
>DASWOO010001155.1:0-4451 GCA_036404335.1 Kofleriaceae bacterium | reverse complement strand
TCTACCGAAAGCCCAACCCCGACTCGCCCAACTACTGCTCGGTGCACGACAAGGTCGACAAGGGCCAGGTGCTCTGCATCGTCGAGGCGATGAAGCTGATGAACGAGATCGAGGCCGACGTCGCCGGCAAGATCACCGCGATCCTCGTCGACGACGGCTCGCCGGTCGAGTACGGCCAGCCGCTGTTCAAGATCGCCTGAGCGGAGCAGCGCCCCGATGTTCAAGAAAGTCCTGATCGCCAACCGCGGCGAGATCGCGCTGCGCGTGATCCGCGCGTGCCGCGAGCTCGGCCTGCAATCGGTCGCCGTGTACTCGACCGCCGACGCCGACGCGCTCCACGTCAAGTTCGCCGACCAGGCGGTGTGCATCGGGCCACCGCCGTCGCGCCAGAGCTACCTCAACGTGCCGCAGATCATCTCGGCCGCCGAGGTCACCGGCGCCGACGCGGTCCACCCCGGCTACGGCTTCCTGTCGGAGAACGCCGACTTCGCCGAGGTCTGCCGCAAGTGCGGCCTGACCTGGATCGGCCCGCCGCCCGACGCGATGCGGCTGATGGGCGACAAGATCCGCGCGCGCGCGGCGATGGCCGCCGCCGGCGTGCCGGTCCTGCCCGGCTCGACCGGGCTGCACGACGAGGTCCAGCTGCTCGAGGCGGCCGACAAGATCGGCTTCCCGGTGATCCTCAAGGCGACCGCCGGTGGCGGCGGCCGCGGCATGAAGATCGTCTGGGAGAAGGAAAAGCTGATCGAGGCGTGGTCGACCGGCCGGACCGAGGCTCAGGCCGCGTTCGGCAACCCCGAGATGTACATGGAGCGGTACTGCCAGAAGCCGCGCCACATCGAGATCCAGGTCGTCGCCGACAAGCACGGTCACTACACGCACCTGGGCGAGCGCGAGTGCTCGGTCCAGCGCCGCCACCAGAAGGTGCTCGAGGAGTCCCCGGCGGCGATGCTGCCGGCGGAGACCCGCAAGCGGCTGACCGAGGCCTCGGTCCGCGCGATCGAGGCGATCGGCTACACCAACGTCGGCACCATGGAGTACCTGCTCGACTCCGACGGCCAGTTCTACTTCATGGAGATGAACACCCGTCTGCAGGTCGAGCACCCGGTCACCGAGCTGGTCACCGGCATCGACCTGGTGCGCGAGCAGATCAAGATCGCCGCCGGCGAGCCGCTGTCGTTCACCGACGAGCGCCGCGCGCGGGGCCACGCGATCGAGCTGCGGATCAACGCCGAGGATCCGGTGACGTTCGCGCCGTGGCCGGGCAAGATCACCGCGGTGCACATGCCGGGCGGCCTCGGGGTGCGCGTAGATACGCACCTGTACGCGGGCTACACGGTGCCGCCGAACTACGATTCGCTGCTCGCGAAGGTCATCGTCCACGACGTCGATCGCCCGGCGGCGCTGCGCCGCGCCCGGCGCTGCCTCGACGAGATCGTGGTCGAAGGAATTCGCACCAACATCCCGTTCTTGCGGCGGATCATCAACCACCCGGACTTCATCTCGGGTGACTTCGACACCGGCTTTGTCGCGCGCCTGCTGGCCGAGCGACCTGCTGGGACCTGATCCGCCGGGTCGCACGCTACCGACCAGTGATCACATGTGAGGAATCCGCTCGGGCAAAGCGTCGGATTCCCTTGTGGATTTCCTTGACCCACCGTCGGGCCAGGCCGTACGCTCCTCCTCGATGCGCGGGGCATACTGCCGTCAGCCGATGGCCGGCGCACGCTGGTGTGATGCTGCGCACGGGAGAGCCATAGAGCGCCGTGGCCTTTAACAAAGAAAAGGTCATGGATGCGGCGCGCAAGTTTGTCGATAAAGGCCAGATCGACAAAGCGGTCAAGGAGTACCTGCGCATCGTCCAGGAGGACCCGAAAGACGTTCGGGTCTGGCTCAAGATCGGTGACCTCTACGCCAAGAAGGGCGCCAAGCAGGACGCGATCGAGACCTACCTGAAGGTCGCGCGCTTCTACCACGACCAGGGCTTCTTCCTGAAAGCCGTCGCGGTCTACAAGCAGATCCTCAAGATCGATCCGCGGCTCGTCGACGTCATCCTCAAGCTCGCCGAGCTGTACCGCCAGCTCGGGCTGATGTCCGATGCGATGCAGCACTTCGAGTCGGTCGCCGCGCACTTCCACCGCGAGGGCAACACCAAGGAAGCGCTCGCCGCGGTCAAGAAGCTGGTCGATCTCGATCCCGAGAACATCGCGACCCGGATCAAGCTCGCCGAGCTGTACTCGAAGGAGAGCCTGGTCGAGGACGCCGCGACCGAGTTCACGATCGCGTGCGATCAGCTGCGCCGCCAGAACCGCCAGGACGACTTCGTGAAGGTCGCCGAGCGCCTGCTGTGGCACAAGCCGGAGAACCAGCCGCTCAATCGCGAGCTCGCCGGCCTGTACCTGCGACGCAACGACCCGCGGCGCGCGCTGCAGAAGCTCCAGGCGTGCTTCAAGGCCGATCCGCGCGACGTCGAGACCCTCGGGCTGCTCGCCCAGGCGTTCCAGGCGCTCGACCAGAAGGCCAAGACCGTCAGCGTGCTCAAGGAGCTCGCGCGGATCCACACCGAGAACAACCACAAGCAGCACGCCGGCGACGTGTTCAAGAAGATCCTCGAGCTCGCGCCCGCCGACCCCGACGCGCTCGCGTTCCTGGGCCCCGCCGCGCAGCCGCCCCAGCCGCCGCAGCGGCCGTCGAGCCCGCCGCCGCCACCGGCCGCCGTGAGCCACCCGCCGCCGCCGACGCGCCCGTCGACCCAGATGCCCCCGCAGATCCGGGCCGCGACCGGCGACGCCCGGTTCAACCTGACCGGCGACGTGCCGAACTACCCGCCGGCCTCGGCGCGGATGACCGGCTCGATGCCGCTGATCGACGAGCAGTCGCTGTCGGGCGTCGACTTCGCGCTGCCCGAGTACGACGACGCCGACTTCTCTGCGGACATGGAGCCGCCGCCCGATCCGCGCGCGATGTCGGCCGCCGGCGAGCGCCACGCCGAGGAGATCTCGAAGATCCTCGCCGAGACCGACGTCTACGTGAAGTACGGCCTGCACCAGAAGGCCATCGACCACCTGCGCCGGGTGTTCACGCTCGACGTCGATAATGTCGAGGCGCTCGAGCGGCTCAAGGACATCCTGATCTCGCAGAACCGCGAGAAGGAAGCCGAGCTCGAGCTGCTGCGGCTCGCCGAGATCGTCGCGCCGGCCGATCCGGATCGCGCCGAGGGCTACCTGCAAGAGCTGCTCATGCTCAACGGCACGCACACCGGCGCGTTCGATCTGGCGCGGCGGTTCCGGCTGCGGGTCGCGCGGATGGCCTCGCCGGCGAGCGTCGAGCCCGATCCGAGTCACAGCTACGGCGCGTACAGCGGCGGCATCGCGATCGTCGACGATAACGACGACTTCGACCTCGGCGAGCCGTCGCGCCGCCCGGCCGGCTACGGCCCGACCGAGGACTCGATCGACGACTTCGACCCCCAGGAGCTGATCCGCGCGCCGCACGGCAGCCCGGTGCCGGGCCACCCGCCGCAGCGCCCGGCGTACGACGAGCAGGACGGCTTCGACATCGACTTCGAGCCGTCGCCGTCGCAGGCCACGCGCCAGCTGTCGCCGGCGATGATCAACGCGCTCGCCGCGGGCCGGCTCGACGCCCAGCTGTCGGACGCCGAGCTCGGCGACGACATCGATCGCCAGGTCGCGCGCGAGCTGCGCAACCACGGCGACCAGGACGACGACAACCCCGACGACCTGCTGCCGTTCGATCCGGACGAGGCCCGCGCGTTCGACGCCGACGCGTACGCCGATCAGACGGCGGCGCACGCGGTCGGCGCGTTCGGCACCACCGAGCTGAGCGCGATCGACCTGCCGCGCCAGGACGGCAGCGTCGAGGACGTGCTCGAGGACGCCGAGTTCTATCTCGGCCAGGGCATGTACGGCGAGGCCGGCGACATGCTCAACGCGCTGCTCGTCCGGTTCCCCGGCCACCGCATGGTGATGGCCAAGCTGCGCGAGGTCGATCAGCTCGCCCAGGGCCAGTTCCCCGAGCACCACGACCCGGTGACCAGCGCGACCGACGCGATCCACCTCGACGACCTCGAGGAGGTCGGCGTCGATGATCTGGTCGAGCTCGACCCCGACGCGCGGCCGGTGTCGCGCGGCAGCAAGCGGCATCCGACCGTGATGCTCGAGAAGCCGGTCGACGACACCGACTCCGAGACCCACTACGACCTCGGCCTGGCCTACAAGGAGATGGCGCTGCTCGACGACGCGATCAAGGCGTTCGAGAAGGCGCTGCGCGCGCCGGGCCGCGAGGTCCAGTGCCGCGTCATGATCGGGATGTGCCTGCGCGAGATGGGCAACCCGTCCGAGGCGATCCACCAGTTCAAGCAGGGCCTGCACGCCGAGCCGAGCGAGCGCGAGCGCCAGAGCCTGTACTACGAGATCGGCATCACCTACGAG
>DASWOO010001154.1:0-3884 GCA_036404335.1 Kofleriaceae bacterium | reverse complement strand
TCGCCGTGCTCGGCGTCCTCGTCGCCCTCCCAGGCCGCGCCCTGCTGCAGCGTGGGCAGCGCCGGGATCACGTGCAGCACCAGCTCGTGGATCAAGGTCGCCTGGATCTCGGTTTCGTCCTGGACGCGCGCGAACATGTCGTCGGCGCCCTGCGCCTGGTCGTCCTCGAGCTCCTCGTCCGGCGCCATGTCCTCGGCGATCCGCAGCCAGATCGTCTGGCCGGCGATCGTGGTGTCGCCGAAGTCGCCCTCGTCGAGCGCGGCGAACTGGACGATCAGCTCGAGCTGCTCGGACGCCGCCAGCGCCTGATAGGCGTCGCGCACGTCCCGCGGGGCCCGTAGCAGCACCGCCTCCAGCGCGTCTTCGAGCACGTCGTGATCGTCGTCGAACGTCAGCTTGTGCTGGACCGCGCCGCTCGCCGGCCCGCCGCCGGCGTACGCGTCGAGCAGGTCCTCGCACGACTCGCCGCGGACCACGCGGTCGGCGACGGCGTCGGCGTGGCGCTCGTGGGCGTCGCCGGCCTCGCCGACTCCGCCGCTGGGCAGCGCGCCGCCGCGCTGCTGGACGACGTGCGCCGCCTCGTGCGCCGCGGTGTGCAGGTCGGGGGACCGGGCGAACGCCACGGCGTTGCCGGTCGCGTACGCCGCCGCGTCCATCGCGCCCGCTGCCTCGGCGGCCGGGCCGCCGACATGCGCCCGGACGTCACCGACGCCATGGCGGCCGAACAGCCGCTGGATCCGATCGTGGTGCGGCAGCGGCTGCGCGCTGCCGGCCAGGCCGCGCGCCGCCAGCTGGTGGACCTCGGCCGGGCCGCGCGGCCGGGCGGGCACCGCGGCGGCGGCGTACGCGGCCTCGAGGAACTGGACCCGGGTGAGCTTGCCGACCGCGGGCCGGACCGGCAGCTCCGTCACGCCGTGAGCGAGCGGAGCGCTGCGCAGGGCATCGTAGCGAAACGATAAGAAGCTCACGCTCCATCGATAGGCCCGATCGGCGCGGTAATCGATTACCGCGGATAACGCCGGATTACCTGGCGCTAGCGGACGCTGATCACGAGCTCGCCCGCGGCGCCGCCGTCGGCGAGCGCGGCGTGGGCGGCGACCCGGCGCGGTCGACCACGCCCTCCCACGCGGTGATCGCGACGAGCGGCAGCGCCGCCGCCTCGCGCACCGCCGGCGCCGTGCTTGACGCCGCTGGTGGTCATGGCTCGCTACGCCACCGTGAGCGTCACCTTGTCGGGATAGAACGCCAGGAAGTTCTGGATCGGCGCGCACACCGGTGTGGTGTCGTAATAGGTCCACGCCGCATTGGCGATCTTCTGGCCGCCCGCGGTGACGTCGAGGTGCTTCCACTGGCCCTTCCACGGGCACTTCGCGCCGCCCTGGCCATCGGCGATCTCGCCGTGGACCTCGTCGCGCGGCACGTAATAGCGCGGCGGCAGCGTGCCCTCGTGCACGACGTAGCCGCGCGTGGTGTCGACGAGCAGCTGCTCGCCGGCGCGGATCTGGATGCGCTCGGCGGGCTCGAGCCGGACATGTTCGGTCATGGCTAGATCTAGCCTGGGTTTCAGGTTGTGCCCGCGCGTGCGCGGTCACACGGTCTCGGCCAGCGACTCGTCGACCGCCTCGCCCTCGACGATGCGCTGGGCGAGCTTGGTCGGCATCGCCAGCTCGTTCGTGGCCAGCCGGATCGCGAACGGCACCGGCAGGTCCTTGGTCTCGATCCAGCGGCCGCCGCGCGGCCGGGCCAGCTCGCCGGCGATCGCGGCGAGCTCGAACACCGCGGGCCAGTACAGGAGCGGCTGGGCGTCCTTATCGAGCGGCGCCTTGCGCCGGTTGGCCTCGACGGTCTTGAGCGCGGCCGGCATGTCGGCGACGCCGAGGTTGCCGCGGGTGTAGTGCGCCAGCTCGAGGAACGCGACGTCGACCAGCGCCTCGACGCTGGCCGGCTGGGCCGGGGCGATCAGCGTGTCGCCGCTGCGGTCGCTCGTCCCGGCGCCGGCCCGGGTCACGGCGTCGAACAGGAAGCTCGGCAGCGACGCGTTGCACGCGTAGCGGACCTCGCCCTTGCCGCCGTACTTGGCCTCGAGGACGCGGCGGGCGTTTAGCACGCGCGCGATCGCGATCAGCGTGGTCATCGGCGGCACGCGCGCGAGCTGCGGCGCGGACCGCTCGTCCTCGACCAGGACGATGGCGCCACCGCCGGCCTGCGGCCGGATCCGGTCGATCTTGTGGATGCGGGCCCACACCCGTCCAATCTAGCATCGCGTCGCGGGCGCCGCCCGCACCTCTGGCTGCGGCCCCCGCCCGGCGATCTGGTGGGTCCGCGCGGCCTCAGCGGCGGTGGTGCTCGTCGTGGCCGCCGCCCTCGGTCTTCCAGCCCCAGACCTCGAGCTTGGCGTCGCCGCCGCGCGGCAGGTTGCGGTAGGTCACGTCGATCTTCTGGATCACCCGGTCGTCGCCCGGCAGGTCGATCATGCGGGTCCGCGTGCCCTCCTTGAAGTAGTGGCGGACCTCGGGATGGAACTTCTCGCCGTTGCCGAACGTGATCTCGAAGTTCAGCAGCTCGAGCTCGCTGCGCTCGACCACGAGCGTCAGCTTGCTGAACCGGCCCTCGAACTTGCCGACGCGGATCGTGTCGTGATCGACCCGGCCGTTGACGGTCTGCTCGCCGAGCTTGACCCAGCCGCGGTTTTCCCAGGCGTGCGCCGTGCCGACCGCGAGGGTTGCGAGGATGACCAGCGAGAGCGGAAGTGTGAGCTTCATGAGCGCCACTTTGGTCGAAGCTCGGCCTCGTGAATATTCGCTTAATCTTGCTTCACGTCCCCGCGAGCAGATCGATCACCGCGCGCCCGGCCGGCCGCACACCGCCGCGTACAGCACCTCGTCGGCAGGCGGCAGCTGCAGCGCGGTGGCGAGCGCGCGCTCGAAGAACCCGCCGAGCGGCACGGCCGACAGGCCGAGGTCGGCGGCGACCAGACACAGGTTCTGCATCAAGTGGCCGGCCTCGAGCAGCAGGAACCGCAGGCCGCGCGGGCCGTACTTGGCGGCGACCCGCGCACCGTCGCCGGCGATCACCCAGACCAGCGGCGCGCCGTCGACGGTGAACAGCGCGGGGACCAGGTCATCGGCCGGGGCCTCGCAGATCGTGCTCAGCGCGTGCCCCGCGCGATCGTAATGATAGGCGCCGGGCGGCAGCCAGCCGGGCGCGCGCACGATCAGGTACAGCTCCAGGGCCTGCAGCCCGCCCGCCGACGGCACCGGGCCCCGCCCCGCCTCGCCGCACACGCCATGCGCCAGCTCGCACAGCCGCCCCAGCTCGGCCGGCGCCGGCTGCTTGCCATCGAAGCTCCGCGCGCTCCGCCGCCGGCGCAGCGCCCGGTCCAGCGACGACCGCCAGCGCGGCTTGCTGCGCGGCAGCGGCCACCGCCGATACCCCGGATACGCCCGCGGCGCGTGATCTGGCTCGCCGGCCTCGTCGAACGCCGTCAGCTCGTCGCGCCACGCCGGAAACGTGGTCGGGTCGAGCTCGGTCGCGGGCCAGCGGATCGCCATCGCGAACAGTCTAGGCGAACGGGTGCGGCGGGATCTCGGCGTAGGCCGCCACCGGGCGATCGCCCCAGGCCGGTCCGCCGAGGAAGGGCAGCGCGTGGTCGCCGTGCAGCGGTTGCAGGCCGGGGAGGATGACGCGGACCACGACCCAGCCGAGGTCGTGCATCGCCGGCGGGGTCATCAGCCGGAACACCGGGGCGTGGCGGTCGCCGAGCCGGCGGAGCAGCGCCCGAAGCGACTCGGTGATCGACTCGGTGGTCGGCTCGATGGTCGACTCGGCACATGCGCGGCCGAGCGCGGCCGGCGTCGCGCGGGCCAGCGCCGTGGTCGCCAGGC
>DASWOO010001153.1:0-1688 GCA_036404335.1 Kofleriaceae bacterium | reverse complement strand
GGATTCGAGTTGCCTGGCGTACGCCTCGACCTCGTCGTACACCGCCCGCGCCTCGGTCGGCGAGGTCGAGCGGATGTCCCAGACGAAAGCACACTCCCTGGCCAGGATGTTCGCGGCCGTGCCGCCGTGGATCAGGCCGATCGTGACCGTGGCATGCGACGGTTCGAAACCGTTCGCCGCCGGCGCGGCCGAGGCCAGGCGGTCCGCGATCTCCACGATCCGCGACATCAGTCGCGTCGCAACGATGTTCGCGCTGACGCCGAGATGGGTCTGGCTCGAATGCGCCTCGTGGCCGAGCACGGTGGTGCGCAAGCCCATGATGCCCTTGTGCCTGTCGACGACACGCATCCCGGTCGGTTCGCCGACGATCACCAGGCCCGGCCTGGGCACGTTCGCCATCAGCGCCTCGATCAGCGAAGGCGCCCCGAGCAGGCCGACTTCCTCGTCGTAGGACAACGCGAAATGGACCGGCCGCCCGAGCCCGGCGGCGAGCATCGCCGGCACCCGCGACAGGCCGGCGGCGATAAAGCCCTTCATGTCCGCCGCGCCCCGGCCGTACAGCCGGCCGTCGCGTTCGGACAACGTCCAGGGATCGCTGCTCCAGTCCTGTCCGTCGACCGGCACGACGTCCGTGTGTCCGGACAGCACGACCCCGCCGGCGACCTCGGGACCGATGGAGAACAGCAGGTTGGCCTTGCCGCCCTCCGCACCCGCGACCCGCGTCGAGCGCACGCCCAGTGCGTCGAGCCACGTTTCGACCGCCTCGATCAGCGCTAGGTTGGAATTGCGGGACGTGGTATCGAAGGCGACCAGCCGCGCGAGCCACTCGCGCGCGCTGGCAGGGTCGACGGAATCTGTAGTGGCCAAGGTTTGCCCTGTCGTTGCGGAATGCCCCGAGCCTAGCCGCGCCGCAGCGCAATGGACAGGCCGATCAAGCCGGCGACTTAGCCGAAACGGCACTGGGTAGGCACGTGGGTGCCGGCGCGGCGGTGGCCCGATATCCGCTCGGCCACAGGTCCGGTGCCGCGCGCATCCATTCCGGCTAAGCATCGTGCCGCTTTGGTCAAGAGCGCAGGATCGGCAGCCGTTAGGTTGCTGCCATGAAAAGACCACTGCTCGCCCTCGCCTGTCTTGCCGCATTCGGCCCGCCCGCCCTCGCATCGGCCAGCGAGTCGGGTGGATCCCTGCACTGGAACAACGGCGCCGCCTTCGCCACCGAGTACGTCTGGCGCGGCCAGTCGCTGACCGACGGCAAGCCGGCGATCATCGGCGAACTCAAGCTGAGCCACGACAACGGTGCCTACGCCGGCATCTGGGCGGGCAATCTCGATCTCGGACCAGGGACCGACACGAATGCCGAAATCGACTACTTCCTGGGCTGGGCGAAGCGGATCGGGCAGGTATACGTCAACACCGGTTATCTCTACCGGCAACGCCCATCCGACACGCTCCCGCTCGATTTCCAGGAAGTCTCGGTTTTCGCTTCGTACGACATCGGCGTCGCGCGCGTCGGTGCGGGCAGCTACTACTCCTGGGACTATTTCCAGGGCGGAAACTCAACCTACAACTACGCCAGCCTGCGCGTGCCCCTCGCCAAACCGTACGGCGTGCCGGTATTCGCGATCGCCGCCGCCGGCCATCACGACTTCGGCAACCGTGCGATCGGCAACTACAGCAACGTCGACCTG
>DASWOO010001152.1:0-7980 GCA_036404335.1 Kofleriaceae bacterium | reverse complement strand
GCAATCGAGTGAGCACAATGGTCCCTCACCCTCTGGCCAGGGAGAGTCTCTTCCAGATCCAGGAGCTGGATCCGGTGCGCCGCGCCCGGCAGGAGCGCGGCCACGGCGGCCGCATGGTTGATGCCCACTCGAGCATCAATCCCTACGGCGGCGCGTACGCCCGGTACCCCGCCGGCAACGGCGAGGACGTCCGGGCCGCGTACGTCGCGTACCTGGCGGCCGAGACCCAGGCGCGCGGTGGCGACCCCGGGCCGCTGACGCCCGACCACGTCCTCCTGACTCCCGGATCGGCCGCGGCGCTCGAGCTGGTGTTTCGCGCCTTCCTCGACGCGGCGCGCGGCGATCGGATCGGCATCGCCAGCCCGGCGTTTCCGCTCTATGCCCACGCGGCGCGCCTCGCGGGCCTCGGCGTCGTCGAGGTCCCGCTCCACCACCCGGAGCTCGACACCTTCGACGTCGACGCGCTGGTCCGGGCCGCGCCCCGGGTGAGCTTCCTGTGCAGCCCCAATAACCCGACCGGCCTGTGCCTGACGCTGCCCCTGATCCGCGCGATGCTAGAGCGCTCGGCGGGGATCGTCGTGATCGACGAGGCCTATATCGAGTTCGCGACCCAGCCGTCGGCGGTCGCGTTCGTCACCGAATTTCCGAACCTGATCGTCACTCGCACGTTCTCCAAAGCATGGGGACTTGCCGGTGTGCGGGTCGGCGCGGTCATCGCGAGCCCGGCGGTCGTCCGGACGCTCGGGCTGGTCCAGCTGCCGTTCGCGGTCAGCCAGGCCGCCGAGCTCGCCTTACGCGACAAGCTCGCCGAGCCCGCGCGCATGCTCGAGACCGTCGCCGTGCTCAACGGCAGCAAGCACCGGCTGGCGCGCCGGCTCGCCGAGCTGCCGATCATCCAGCGGGTGCACCCGAGCGACGCCAACTTCTTGCTCGTCGAGGTCGCCCGCGCGGACGAGGTCTACGACCAGCTGCGCCGGCACGGCATCCTGGTGAATCACACCGGCTGGGCGCTGCCCGACACCCTTCGCATCTCCCTGGGAACCGAGGCCGACTGCGAGCAGCTGGTCGCCGGGTTCCAACAAATCGCCCTGGAGCTTGTCTCGTGAATACGATCCAGATCATCAAGCGCGACCACATCCCTTCGCTGACGAGCATCGGCAGCGGCGCCGCGCAGCACCACCTCGGGATCCTGAAGGACTTCCGCAAGGACGCGCTGCTGTCGCGGTTCCTGCCGGAGACCTCGCGCACCTCGTTCAGCTGGGTGCACCTCGACCCGCGCGAGGTCCTGCAGCCCCACGTCCACCCGACGGCGTCGATGATCATCATGGCCCACGGCGAGGGCCTGCTCCTCGATGGCCAGGCCGAGTCGAAGATCGACGCGGGCGATGTCGTGATCATCCCCGGCGGCTGCGCGCACGGCTTCCGCGGCGCCGGCGCGCTCGGCTACTGGGCGCTGTCGATCCAGTTCGAGGGCGCGGGCCTGTACGAGGACCCCGAGCAGCCGCGCGTGCAGTTCGGCGAGCCGCCGAGCTCGAACTACGACCAGCTGATCGCCGCGAACCAGCGGTTTCGCGCGCAGTACACCGCCAACGACATCTTCAAGTTCATCCAGAGCGACACCGTCGACAGCAAGGGCGCGCGCGGCCGCCTGCTCGACACGATCCTGGTCTGGTCGAACTACTTCCAGCGCGTCGTGCTCGCGCGCTCCGCGTTCACCGACGACGCGCGCTACAGCGCGATCTTCAAGGCGCACCTCGACGAGGAGTACGACCACAACACCTTGCTGGCGAAGGACCGCGGCAGCGAGCTGGTCCGGGTCTGGGATCCGGTCCTGGACTCGACCTCGAGCTGGTTCGCCTGGAAGATGGTGACGCTCGACAACCTGGACAAGCTCGTCCTGGTCCACCTGGTGCTCGAGGCCGCCGCCACGGAGTGGCACCGCGTCGCCCACCCGATCATGGCCAGGTTTCGCGAGACCAACCACTTCGAGTCCCACGATCAGGTCGATCACGGCAACGAGGATCTCGGCCTCGAGCTGCTCCGGTCGATCGACGCGAGCACGCTCGCGCGGCTGTCGACGGTGCAGCAGGAGGGCTGGGACATGATGAACACGATGTGCGCGCGGATGGCGGCGCTCGCCAGCCAGATGGTGGCGTGATCATGCTGCACCGCGTGCTCGAGCCCGAAGTGATGGACACCGAAGACGATGCGCTGGAGTACGACGCCATCCCCAACGACGACGTGAACGAGGCGTTCACCGACGAGCTGCTCGGCGCGCACGCCGCGCCGGTCCACGCGGTCGACCTGGGGACGGGCCCCGGCCACATCCCGATCTTGCTCGCGCGCCGGCACGGCACGGTCCGGATCACCGGGCTCGACCTGTCGTCGAACATGCTCAAGCTGGCGCGGATCCGCGCCGCGCGCGCCGGGCTGTCGGACCGGGTCCAGTTCCTCACCGCCGACGTCAAGACGACCGGGCTGCCGCCGGCGTCCTATGATCTGGTGTTTTCCAACTCGACCATCCACCATATCCCGGAGCCGCTGACGCTGTTTCGCGAGGCCCGGCGGCTGTTCAAGGGTGAGGGGCTCATCATGTTCAAGGACCTGCTGCGACCCGACAACCTCGACGACGTCGACCGGCTGGTCAAGCAACACGCCGCGGGCGGCACGGTGTACCAGCGCGAGCTGTTCCGCAGCTCGCTGCGCGCGAGCTTGACCTTGCGCGAGGTGCGGCAGCTCGCCGACGACGCCGGCCTGCGCTCCGCCACCGCCCGACAGACCTCGGATCGCCACTGGGTCCTGACCGCCACTTCTTCTGCCATCTGACGATCCAAGGAAGCTTCGAGCCATGAAAACGCAGAGACACATCAAGCTGGGTCTGGTCGACCCGATCCGCACCGCGAAGGCCTTCATCCCGGAGCTCGAGCGGCGCAACATCGACTACGTGGTCATCGAGAGCGGGCTCGTCGAGGGCGTGCGCGAGTCCACGACCGACCCCGAGCGCTTCGTCCAGGCCGAGGCGTCGGTCGACGTCCTCGCCGGGGTGCTGCGCAAGCGCAAGCTGACCCACCTGATGCCGTGTATCGAGCACTCGATGATCTACGCCGAGCAGCTGTGCGCGCAGGTCGGCCTGCCGTTCAACGGCCTGCGGCTGTCCGAGGCGCGGCGCAACAAGCAGGTCATGATCGAGACGCTGAGCAAGGCGAACGTTCGCGTGCCGCGCCAGCTCGAGACCGACCAGCTGTCCGCGGTCCTGGCCTTTGCCAGGGACACCCAGTATCCGATCGTCATCAAGCCGGTGAGCTCGGGCGGCACCGACAACGTGTACCTGTGCCGCAACGACGCGGAGGCGACCGAGAACTTCCACCGCGTGTTCGGCGCCAAGAACCTGATCAACTGCATCAACACCACGGTGCTGGCGCAGGAGTACGTCGACGGCATCGAGTACGTGATCGACAGCGTCTCCAAGGACGGCGAGCACGCGTCGATCGACTTCATGGAGTACCAGAAGAACATCCGCAACGGCCGGGCGTTCGTCTACGAGAAGGTTCGCGTCCTGCGCCCCGAGGATCCGATCTCGCAGCGGTTGCGGGTGTTTGCCTATCACATCCTCGACGAGCTCGAGGTCCGCGACGGCGCGTCGCACATGGAGGTGAAGCTCAACTCGCGCGGCGAGCTGGTGTTCATCGAGGTCGGCGCGCGGCTCAGCGGCGGCGACAGCTACCGCATGGTCCAGGACGCGCGGGCCGACGGCAAGAGCCAGCTCGAGTTCGTGCTCGACACCGTCCAGGGCTTGCCGCTGCCGCGCGGCGACTACGAGACCGCCAAGGAGGTGGTCCGCGTGTGCATCATCACCGAGTCCGAGGGCAAGCTGGAGGCGTTCAAGCAGCTCGAGACGATCGAGCAGCTCCGGTCGTGCGCGCGGATCCAGAAGCTGGTGAAGATCGGCCAGATGGTGCCCCGTACGACCGACCTCTCGACGCTGGTCGGCTACGTCGAGCTGGCCCACCCCGACGCCAAGGTCCTGGCGGAGGACGAGCGGCGGCTGGACGAGATCCTGCGCCAGGGCGTGCTGGTCTTCGCATGAGCCCGGCAAGCCCGCGCCTGCCGGCCTGGCTGGCCGCCTATGTCGTGCCGCAGCGCCACGACGACTACACGGCCGAGGAGCACGCGGTCTGGGCGACGCTGGTCGAGCGCTACGAGCGCGCGGCGCAGCAGCTCGCGCACAAGATCTACGAGCCCCACCTCGTCGGGCTGCGCGCCTTGAAGCTCGACCCCACCCGGATCCCGACGATGGCCTGGCTCAGCGCCAAGCTCGCGCCGGTCGAGTGGATGACCGTGTGCGTCGATGGCTATCTGCCGCCCCGGGTCTACGCCGCGTTCATCGCGCATCGCGTGTTCCCGGTGTCGCGCGAGATCCGCGCCGCGCGCCACATGGACTTCTCGCCGACGCCCGATCTGGTCCACGACGTGTTCGGCCACCTGCCGCTGCTGTTCGACCCGCGGCACCGCACGTACCTGCGCGAGCTGGGCCGGGTGATGGCCGACGCGGAGGCCGGCGAGCTGGACTATCAGCTCCACGCCGCGAACCGGCTGATGGGGGCGATCAAGTCCCGGCCCGACGCGCCGGCCGAGATCGTCCGCGCGGTCGAGGCCGAGTGCGATCACGTCCAGCGCCTGCTCGCGGTGTCGCCGTCGGAGGTCACCGCGCTCGGCCGGCTGTTCCTGTGGAGCATCGAGTTCGGGCTGATCGGCACGCGCGACGACTTCCGCGTCCAGGGCGCGGGGCTGCTGTCGTCGCTCGGCGAGATCGCGTCGCTGTCGGGGCCGGGCGTGACCGTCGAGCCGTACTCGGCCGCGGCCGCGGCGCGCGATATCTACTTCTCCGAGTTCCAGGGCAAGTACTACGTGTTCCGCGACTACGACGAGCTGACCGCGGTGCTGCGCGAGCACTGCGGCCGGATGCGCGACCGGGCTCAGTCGAGCAGCAGCACGCCGGGCGAGAACGGCCGGACCTCGACGAGCGTTGGCGAGCTGAGGTAGCGCATCGCGCGCTGGTCCATCGCGCGCCACGCGGCGTCGTTGGTCAGCGCGCGCAGGCGGCGGGCGAGGCGGGCGACGGCGAGGTTGTCCTCGACGATCCTCGCCGGGGCGGCGAACACGCCGGCGGCGGTGCGGGCGACGGGCGCGGTGGTGTAGCCCGCGGCGGCGTCGCGGGCGGCGAACCGCTGGTCGAGCGCGTGCGCCGAGCGCACGGCGCGGGCGAGCCACGGGCCGGTCGGGTCGACCTCGGCGAGCGCGACCTGGGCCTCGGCCATCGCCAGCGTATCGCCGAGGTAGGGGCCGGCGCGGTCGGCGTCGCCGTGGCGGTAGGCGCCGTCGGACAGCAGCCGGTGGCCGTCGATCCACTCGGCGGCGCGGCGGGCGCGGGCGAGCCAGTCGGCGTCGTGGGTCGCGGCGTAGAGCTTGGCGAACGCGGCGATCGCCCAGCCGTTCTCGCGCGGATAGACGTGCGTGTCGACGCGCGGCGCGCCGAGCTTGCGGCGGCCGGCGTCGTCGAGCGCGTAGAACGCCTTGCCCGGCGTGCGCGCGTCGAGATCGGCGTCCTGGCTGGTGTACAGCGCGCCGTCGGGGCCGGTCAGATGATCGCGCAGGTAGCCGGCGATCGCGCGCGCGGCGGCCAGGTAGCGCGGGTCGTGATCGCGGGCCGACAGGTACAGGCTGATCGCGCCGGTCTGCACCGCCATGATCTTCTCGTAGTGCGGCGACTTCCAGTCGACCTCGTCGGAGTACTGGTACATCCCGCCCCACACCGGGTCGATCAGGCGGAGGCCGGCGTCGAGCGTGCGGTACGCGAGCTCGCGATAGCGCGGCGTGGCCAGCGCGTAGTCGATCGCCTCGGCGTCGAGGTACTTGTGGATCGTGCCCCAGCCGGCCCAGCGTTGATCGAACAGCTCGCGGAATGTCTGGTCGATCGCGGCGCGCGCGGCGGGCGCGATCACCGTCTGCGCGCTCGCGCGCCACGGCCGGTCGGGCTGGACCGACGGCCCGGGCGTCGGATCGGCGATGATCGCGGCGAGCAGCGCGGCCATCTGCGCCGGCGGCAGGTAGCCGCGGCGCTTGACGATCTCGCTGCCGTCGGGCGCGAACACGATCGTCGCCGGCCAGCCCCAGTCCTCGTAGCGCCGCGACAGGTCCGGATCGGCGTCCTGGTCGGCGCGCACCGCGATGAACCGGTCGCCGAGCAACCGCGCGACCTCCGGGTCCTGGTAGGTGACGTCCTCCATGACGTGGCACCAGTGACACCACACCGCGCCCAGGTCGAGCAGCACGTAGCGATGCTCGGCCTTGGCGCGCGCGAACACCGCGTCGGACCAGGTCTCGAAATGGACCGGCGCGGCGGCGCGCGACGGCGCGGCCCACAGCGCACATAACACCAGCAGCAGGCGCTTCACGCCGGTGGTACGACGGCCGGGCGTCAGCGGATCGTGTAGTTGAGCAGCAGCGGCACGCCGTGCCGGCGGATGTCCAGGGTCAGCTGGTCGGCGTGCGAGACCAGCGGCGCGAGCGCCGCGGCCGAGTCGAGCGGCGCGAGCTCGACGCCGTTGATCGCCCGGAGCTGGTCGCCGTCCTGGAGGCCGAGCGCGGCGATCAGCGAGCCGGGCCGGACGCGCTGGAGCTCGATGCTGTCCAGCACGCGCCGGGTCGACGCCACGCCGGCGAGCAGCCGCGCCGGCTGCGCGAGCCACTCGAACACGGCCGCGCGCGGCAGCTCGTAGCGTGTGGCGCCGATCCGGTGGATCGACGCCCGCCGCGCGTCGTCGTCATCTGTGAGGCCCGGCCGATATTCGCCATCGAGATCCCAGCGCTCGACCACGTGCGCGCCCTCGCGCGCGAGCTCGACGAACCACTGGGTGGGATGCAGCGCGGCCAGGTCACGCAGCGCACCGGTGACGTCGCCCGGGCGCGCGGTCGCGCGCCCCGAGATCGCGATCAGCACATCGCCGGGCGCCAGACCGAGCGCGGCTGCCACGGTCGGCTGGATGTGTACGCCTCCCTCGGCGGGCTCGACGGTCTCGGCGGATAATCGAGCGAGTTCGCGGACGTGCATCGTGCGCCCGATCAGCGGCGCGCCGTGTGTGCGACCGCGGCGCAGCGTCACGATCAACGCCACGCCGACCAGCACCACGGCCAGCAGCGCGGCACCGAGCGCGATCCGCTGGATTCGCTCCGACATTCCCCCAGAGCATGACATGCGGCCAGGCACACAGGTTGCTCTGTCCAGATGCATGAGCGCAATGCATCCAACGGAGCGCCTCCCGATCGACGGACCGGACTACCTGGCCCTGGTGATCGAATGGGACGACATCGCGGACAGTCTCGAAGACGGCCTCGACCAGACCGCGCTCGTGAGCAGGCCGAGCCAGTCGATCGCACGCTCGCGCCACGAGGCTCGCGCCGCGGTCGGCACGGCGGTGACCTTGGTCGGCGTGCTCGCGCTCGCGGCGTGGGGCATTCATCGCCTCGTCACCGCGTAGCCACGCAGGCTACGATGACCCGCGGATGCGGGCCGAGCAGCGATACGACGACGCGGTGCGATCGCTTTATCAGGCACCGGTCGACCAGTTCGTGGCCGAGCGCAAGCGGCTGGCCGGCGAGCTAAAGGCGGCGGGCGACAAGGACGGCGCCGCGAAGCTGGCCAAGCTGGCGCGACCGCCGATCTCGGCGTGGGTCGTCGATCAGCTGTGGTGGCAGGCGCGGCCGGCGTTCGACGCGCTGTTCGACACCGCCCAGCGGCTGCGCGACGGCAAGCTCGACGCGATGGCCGCGCACCGCGAGGCGATCGCGAAGCTGCGCGCCGAGGGCGTGAAGCTGTTGACCGCGGCCGAGCACGGCGCGACCGAGGGCACGCTGCGCAAGGTGACGCAGACCCTCGCGGCGCTGGCGGCGGCGGGCGGCTGGGATCCGGATCTGCCGGGC
>DASWOO010001151.1:0-2082 GCA_036404335.1 Kofleriaceae bacterium | reverse complement strand
CGACCACCTGCTTGCTGTTCCAGATCACCAGCGGCGGGCCCTCGATCGGCAGCCGGCCGGTCAGCGCCTCGAACAGCATCACGCCGACCGCGTACCAGTCGCTGGCCTCGCTCAGCGGCTCGCCGGCCGCCTGCTCGGGCGCCATGTACGCGACGCTGCCGGCGATCTGCGCGTCGGTCGCGTCCGGGGTCGACGCCAGCCCCGGGGCCCGGCCGGGCTCGACGTGATCGCGCAGCTCGACGACCAGGCCGAAGTCGACGAGCACGACCCGGCCGTCCTTGCGGACCATCGCGTTGCTCGGCTTGAGATAGCGGTGCAGCTTGCCGGCGCGGTGCAGCGCGGCGACGCCGGTCGCGAGCTGGGCGAACGCGCGGCGCAGGTGCGCGTGGTCGACGATCGGCGCGGGGACCGGCGCGGGCGCCTCGCTCGGCAGGTCGCGGTGGCGGGCGTGCGGGGCGGCCAGCGCGGTCGCCTCCTCGGGATCGGCGCCGGTGCCGCGCGCGAAGTGCGGCGGCGGGCGGTCGCCGCGGACGTGGGTCAGGAAGTCGGTCGCCTGGTCCAGCAGCTCCATCGTGAAGAACCACTGCTGGCCATCGGAGATCAGCTCGTAGAGCGGCACCAGGTTGGGGTGGGTGATGCCGGCCAGCGCGTGGAACTCGCGCTTGAACAGGTACAGGGTCGCCGCGCTCGGCTCCGCCAGGTGCTTGAGCGCGACGTGCAGATCGCGGTCGCGATCGATCGCCTCGTAGACCACGCCCATCCCGCCGGCGCCGATCCGCCGCACGATCTGGAACCGCGGCGGTGCAGTGAAGCTGGGCTCACGAGGCTCGGACAAGCGCATGGTCCCCCTGACCTGCGGGCGAACTCCAGCTTACAACACGAGGCGCCTGTCACGTCCCGGCCAATCGCCGGTTCCCGTACTGCAGCATCTTGCTGCAGGAGCGGTTTTGCGATCCCGGCACGGGCCGGCTACGTGCCCGTCACGGACAAGTCACCAGGCGTGGCAACGGTGGGCGCATGCGGTTGACCTGCGGTGTCCTGGTCCTGGCGGTGGTCCTCGGCGGCGCGTGCCGCCGCGATGTGTCGGGGTCGCGATCGCCCGACCCGGCGGCGGTCCGGCTGCGGTTCGCGTACTCGAGCGAGAAGCAGGCGTGGCTCGACGCGGTGCTGCCGCGGTTCGCCGCCGGCCAGCCGAAGACGCCGTCGGGCAAGCCGATCGTCGTCGAGGCGAGGCCGTTCGGCTCGGGCGAGGCCGGGGCCGCGATCCTCGACGGCTCGTTCCCCGCCGACGTCTACGCGCCGGCCTCGACGGCCTACCTGACGCTGCTGAACGATCAGTGGCGCGCGGCGCACGGCAACCGGCCGCTGGTCACGGCCAGCGAGCCGCTCGTGCTGTCGCCGATCGTGATCGCGATGTGGAAGCCGATGGCCGAGGCGCTCGGCTGGCCCGGCAAGCAGCTCGGCTGGGCCGATCTCCTCGAGGTCGCGCAGGATCCACGCGGCTGGACATCGTTCCACCACCCCGAGTGGGGCGCGTTCAAGCTCGGCCACACCCACCCCGAGCACTCCAACTCGGGCCTGCTCGCCGTGCTCGCCGAGGCGTTCGCCGGCGCGGGCAAGACCCGCGGTCTGACCCGCGAGGATCTGCAGTCTCCGAAGCTGGACAGGTACCTGACGGCGATCGAGAGCGCGATCGTCCACTACGGCAAGTCGACCGCGCTGTTCACCGACCAGATGCGCCAGCTCGGCCCGAGCTACATGTCCGCCGCGGTGACCTATGAAAACCTGGTGATCGCGTCGTACCAGCAGCCCGGCGCGGCGCCGTTCCCGCTGGTCGCGATCTATCCGGTCGAGGGCACGTTCTGGTCGGATCACCCGTACGCGGTGCTCGACAACGAGGAAACCGGCGCCGACGAGAAGGCGGCCGCCCAGCAGCTGCTCGCGTATCTCAAGGCGCGGCCCGCGCAGGAAGCGGCACGGTCGCTCGGGTTTCGCCCCGCGGATCCGAAGCTCGAGATCGCGGCACCGCTCGATCTCGCGCACGGCGTCGATCCGAAGCAGCCGCAGACGCTGCTCGAGGTG
>DASWOO010001150.1:0-2555 GCA_036404335.1 Kofleriaceae bacterium | reverse complement strand
TGGTCGCGCTGCTGCCGCTCGACGCCGAGCGCAGCCTCGAGATCTACGGCCAGCCGATCGCCAGCGAGATCTCGCGGACGCTGAACGAGCACGCGATCCAGGTCGTCGTGGTCGGCCCGAACATGGCGGTGCCCGAGGCCGCGCGGCTGATCGTCGACGGGACGATCACGGCGGGCAGGGCCGGCGCGATCACGATCTCGGTCCGGGTGCGCAACCCGTCGGACGGCCGCGTGCTCGGCGAGCCGCTGACCGCGACCGCGGCCGGCCTGGCCCGGCTCGACGCCGCGACCTCGGACCTGTCGGGTCGGCTCCTGCCCGTGGTGCAGGCCCAGCTCGCGACCGCGCCGCGCCCCGACCACGGTCACGTCACCCAGACCGCGCCGGCCGGCGATCGGACGATCGTCGTCGCGGTCGCCGACGAGGGCCACCGCCCCGAGACCGCCGCGCTGGCCGCCGCGCTCGACCCCGCGGTCGGCGAGTGGACGCGCGCGCACCACCACCAGCTGCAGAAGATCGATCCGGCGAGGCTGACGGTGGCGCTCGCGCCCAAGGCGGTCGGCACCGGCGACTTCGCGATCGGCCTGTGGGTCGAGCGCTACGCGCCGGAGGTCGTCCACGACCTGCCGATGGCGCGCGCCCGGGTCCGGGTCCGGGTCGCCAGCGCGTCGGCGATCCTGTTCGATCGCGTGATCGTCACCGACACCGTGCTCGGCGACAAGACCTCGACTCCGGCCGAGCTCGCCGCGCGGGTCAGCCGCGAGGTGCTGGCGATCCTGCGACCGCACCTGATGCGCCGCGTGCGGACATGGGAGTGACGCGCGCGGCGAGCGTGCTCGCGGCGCTGGTGGCGGCGAGCGCGCCGGCGGCGGCGCAGCCCGGCGCCGCGCCGCAGATGTCGGCGTCCGACGTCCTGCGCGACGCCAACGCCGCGGCGATCGCTGGCGACTGGCCGCGCGTCGCCGCGCTCGTCGAGCCGCTGGTCGGCCGCCCGGGCCTCGCCGCGGCCGAGCAGGCCGAGGCCCACCGGCTCGCCGGCCTCGCCGGGTTCTTCCAGCAGCAGCGCGCCGCCGCCGAGCGCCACTTCGTCGCGTACCTGCGTACCGAGCCCGACGCGCGGCTCGATCCCGCGCTGTATCCGCCCGACGTCGTCGCGTTCTTCAACGACGTCGCGTCGCGCCACGCCGCCGAGCTGCGCGCGCAGCGCGTGCGGCCGCCGCGCCGGACCTGGCTGCTCGCGCTCGTCCCGCCGGTCGCGCAGTTCCAGAACGGCGAGCCCGGCAAGGGCCTGGTCGTCGGTGGCCTGCTCGTCGGGATGCTCGCCACCAACCTCACGACCTACGCCGTGCTGTCGTCGTGGTGCGATCAGACCAGCGGCGCCGCCGGCGGCGGGCTCGCCTGCGATCGCGGCGGCGATCACCGCCACGGCGCGCGGATCCTCAAGCCGATCAACCTCGCAGCCGGGATCGGCTTCGTCCTGACCTACGCCTACGGCGTGTGGGATGGAGTAAGCGGTTACCGACAGAAGACGCGTGAGTACGCAATCCAGCCGTATGTGGCAACTTCGCTCAATGATAAACTAATCGGTATTGCAGGCAGCTTTTAGCTGCACGCCTACATCGTGGCTGTCGGCTACAGGCCATGGGCTGCAGCCCCCGCGACACCGTAAAGATCGACCACTGTCGTCGCCAAGCCCCGGGCATTCGACCCCCATTCGTCATTGAGATCCGGGGCGACCCTCCATTAACATTCAGCACGTGAGGCAGCCCGTACCATTCGGGAAATACCTGCTGCTTGATCGCATCAGCGTCGGCGGCATGGCAGAGGTCTTCAAGGCCAAGTCCTACGGCGTGGAGGGCTTCGAGAAGATCATCGCGATCAAGCGAATCCTGCCGACGATGGGCGAGGACCGCGATTTCATCAAGATGTTCATCGACGAGGCGAAGATCGCCGGGCAGCTCGCGCACGCGAACATCTGCCAGATCTTCGAGCTGGGCCGCATCGACGGCTCGCACTTCATCGCGATGGAATACATCTGGGGCAAGGATCTGCTGCAGATCCAGAACCGGCTGCGCAAGATCAAGCAGCCGATGCCCATACCGATGGCGTGCTTCTCGATCGCCAAGGTGCTCGAGGGGCTCGACTACGCGCACCGCAAGCGCGATCCGCTGGGCCGCCCGCTCGAGATCGTGCACCGCGACTGCTCGCCGCAGAACGTGCTCGTGTCGTACGAGGGCGAGGTCAAGGTCATCGACTTCGGCATCGCCAAGGCGACGTCGCGCAACTCGCGGACGATGGCCGGCGTGCTCAAGGGCAAGTTCGGCTACATGTCGCCCGAGCAGGTGCGCGGCCTGCCGCTCGATCGCCGCAGCGACATCTTCGCGCTCGGCACGATGCTGTACGAGTGCCTGACCGGCGATCGGCTGTTCCAGGGCGAGACCGACTTCTCGACGCTCGAGAAGGTCCGCAACGTCGACATCCGCGCGCCGCGCGACATCAACCCGGCGATCCCGCCGGCGGTCGAGGCGGTGATCCTGAAGGCGCTCGCCAAGGACGTC
>DASWOO010001149.1:0-1998 GCA_036404335.1 Kofleriaceae bacterium | reverse complement strand
CGCGGCTTCGTCGACTTCTTCATCCACAACCGGTTCCGCAGCGCGCTCGCCAACTTCACCCAGGCGATCGCCAGCTACCGCGCGGTGGTCGGCCGCGCCGGGTTCGAGCTCGACACCGTCAGCATCTTCTGCTGCTGGGCGCTGTACTACCTGGGCGAGATCGGCGAGCTGTCGCGCCGGGTGCCGGCGATGGCCGAGGCCGCGGCGCGCAACGGTAACCGATACACCGCGGTGACCCTGCGCTGCGCGTTCCCGATCGCGTGGCTCGCCCGGCTCGATCCCGACGCGATCGAGGCCGCGCTCGACGAGGCGCTCGGCTCATGGAACACCACCGACGGCAGCCACCAGCTGCAGCACCTGTTCGCGCTGAGCTCGCGCATCGACCTGGCGCTGTACCGCGGCCGACCGGAGGACGTCACGCCGCGGATCTTGCCCGAGTACAAGCAGCTCCGGCGCTCGCTGATCGACCGGCCGCCGCTCCAGGGCCTGCTCCTGCGCTCGACCCTGCTGCGCCACGCCGTGGCGTGCGCCAACCACGCCTCGCCCGGCTCGACCCGGCGGCGCGAGGCGCTGGCCGAGGCGCGCAACCACCTGCGCGCGTTCCGCGGCCACCAGATCCCGGTGATCGGCCACTGCGCGACGATGTTCGACGGCCTGATCAGCGAGGCCGAGGGCCGGACCGATCAGGCGATCACGCGCTACCGCGCCGCCCTGCCCGGGCTGCGCCAGACCGAGACCCATTTATTCGAGCACGCGACCAGCGACCGGCTCGGCCGGCTGATCGGCGGCGACGAGGGCGCGGCGCTGCGCCAGACCACGCGGGCCTGGCTGGTCGGCGAGGCGGTCCGGGCGCCGGACACCATGCTCGACATGCTGCTGCCGGTCGGGCCGCGAATGCTCCCGGCGCCCGCGGCGTTACCCTCGCAATGAGGCGCGCGACCCAGGCGCTGACCGTGCTGGCCGAGCTCGACCCGGCCCGGCGCGCGACGCTCGAGCAGCGGCTCGCCGAGATCGCCGCGTCGCCCGATGATAACCCCTGGTTCGCGCCCGGCGAGCTGCCAGATACCCACTTCACCCGGTTCGTCATCGTCGACGACCCGCGCGGCGAGCTGCCCGCGCTGCTCGCCTGGGAGGCCAACCACGACGGCGCCGCCGACGCGTACCTCGAGGCGATCGCGCGCGGCGCGCCGCGGATCGAGCAGCTGCTCGCGTGCTGCCGCGGCTATCCGCCATCGGGCATCGCGGACCTCGAGGCCTGGCTCGCCTGGATCCGGCCGCGCCGGCACAGAGCCGCGGCGTTCTACACCGGCTATCGCGGCGTCGCGCGGTCGACGGTGGTCAACGACCGCGAGGTCCACGACGAGCTGCGCCATGTGCTCGACGCCGAGGATCGCCGCGCGCTGCGCTTCCTGTCGCGCCACGAGCTGCAGCGCCGGCTGTGCGCGGCGGTGCGGCATCGCCGGCCGATGCTCGATCTATCGCCGGCCGATGACCTGGCGTGGCTGCGCCTGCTCGGGCTGCGGATCGCGACCGTGATCGCCTGGCTGCCGCTGATCCTCCTGGCGATCGCGCTCGCCCTGCCCTGGTACCTCGTGCTGCGCCACCGCGAGTCGACCGACCTGGCGTCGGCGTACGCGCGGCCGGTGGGCGTCCCGGCCGCGGTCGGCGCGCTCGAGGACGTCGGCCGGCAGAACCCGCTGACCCACCTGGTCGACATCAAGCCGGGCTGGTTCCGGCTGACCACGCTGCGGCTGGTGCTCGCGCTGATCGACGCGCTGGCCCGGATCTACGCCGTGCACGGCGACCTCGGCGGCATCACCGCGATCCACTTCGCGCGCTGGGTGATCCTGTATGACCGGCGGCCCGGGAGACGTGACCGCCGCCACCGCCTGCTGTTCCTCTCCAACTACGACGGCAGCTGGGAGAGCTACCTCGGCGAGTTCGTCGACCGCGCCGCGCCGTGGCTGACCGCCGTGTGGTCCAACACCCGCGGGTTCC
>DASWOO010001148.1:0-3518 GCA_036404335.1 Kofleriaceae bacterium | reverse complement strand
CCCAAGCGCGGCGCCGAGGTCGTGGCCAAGCTGCGCGCGGCCGGCGGCGCGGCCCCGGCTGCGGCGCCCGCGGCCGCCCAGGCCGCGTCGCAGGCGGCGAAGATCTTCGCCGCGCTCGACCAGCGGCTCGCCGCCAACCCCGGGCTCGCCCAGGAGCTCGGCGCGAGCCTCGTGCTCGTCGTCAAGGACAGCGGCGCGCGCCACACGATCTCGGCCGGCGGCAGCGAGCCGGCCGCGACGCTCACGCTCAACGACGCCGACCTCGCCGCGCTCGCGTCGGGCCAGGCCACCCCGCAGCAGCTGTATCAGCAGGGCAAGCTCCGGATCGACGGCGACGTGTCCGTCGGTCATCGCCTCGGGTTCCTCAAGGGCCTGATCTAGTCACCGCCATCGAAAGGACCACGCACATGCCACGCAAAGTCAACGTCATCGGCGTCGGGATGGTTCCGTTCGCCAAGCCCGGCAAGAGCGAGGAGTATCACGTGATGGCGGCCAAGGCCGGCACCGCGGCGCTCACCGACGCCAAGGTCGCGTTCAAGGACATCGAGCAGGCGTTCGCCGGCTACGTGTACGGCGACTCGACCTGCGGCCAGCGCGCGATCTACCAGCTCGGCCTCACCGGCATCCCGGTGTTCAACGTCAACAACAACTGCTCGACCGGCAGCTCGGCGCTGATGCTCGGCGCCCAGGCCGTCGCCGGCGGGCTCGCCGAGTGCGTGCTGGTCGTCGGCTTCGAGCAGATGGAGGCCGGCGCGCTGCAGGCCAAGTGGAACGACCGCGCCAACCCGCTCGACAAGTTCGTCAACGTGATGAACGAGGAGCAGGGCTTCACCTCCGCGCCGCCCGCGGCGCAGATGTTCGGCGGCGCCGGCCGCGAGTACCGCTGGAAGCACGGCACCAAGCGCGAGACCTTCGCCAAGATCAGCGCCAAGGCCCGCCAGCACGCGGCCAAGAACCCGTATGCGCTGTTCAAGGACATCCTGTCGGTCGAGGAGATCCTCGCGTCGCCCGAGGTGTTCGATCCGCTGACCCGCTACCAGTGCTGCCCGCCGACCTGCGGCGCGGCCGCCGCGGTGCTCGCCAGCGATGACTTCGCCCGCAAGCACAGCATCGACCGGCCGGTGTACATCGCGGCCCAGACCATGACCACCGACTACGCGTCGAGCTTCGACGAGCACTCGATGATCAAGATGGTCGGCTACGACCTGGCCAAGGCCGCGGCGGCCAAGGTCTACGAGCAGGCCGGCCTCGGCCCCGAGGACGTCGACGTCGTCGAGCTCCACGACTGCTTCACCGCCAACGAGCTCCTGACCTACGAGGCGCTCGGGCTGTGCAAGGAGGGCGAGGCCGAGAAGTTCATCTGGGACGGCGACAATACCTACGGCGGCAAGTTCGTCACCAACCCGTCGGGCGGCCTCTTGTCCAAGGGCCACCCGCTCGGCGCCACGGGCCTCGCCCAGTGCACCGAGCTGGTCTGGCACCTGCGCGGCCAGGCCGAGCAGCGCCAGGTCGAGGGCGCCAAGGTCGCCCTGCAGCACAACCTCGGCCTGGGCGGGGCGTGCGTCGTGACGATGTACCGCCGCGACTGAAACGCCGAACGTCGAACCCGCGCGACGCGACGCGCGGAGGGGTGAATTTCGCGGCTCTGCCGCGAAAGAGGGGGCGGGAAGGCCCCCTGGTATTCAATGGGGCCAGGGAAGGCCCCCTTGTATTAGTTACAAGTCTGGTGGCAGACCGACGAGACCTCGCCGACGCAGATCGAGTCCCACGAGCTCGAGCAGCAGAACGAGTCCGCCGCGCAGATGCTCGTGACGCACGTATCGCAGCCGCTCTTCAGCTTCGCGCCCGACGTGCACTCCGAGTGGGTGCAGGTGCTGCCGCCGCCGGTGCAGGTGCCCGACGCCGAGCAGGTCTGGCCCGCGGCGCAGGTGCCGCAGGTGCCGCCGCAGCCGTCGTCACCGCAGGTCTTGCCCGAGCAGACCGGGGTGCAGGTCGAGCCGCCGCCGAGGGTCGCGCCGTTCGGCGTGCCGATGCCGGTCGGGCCGTCCCAGCCCGCGGCCGCCTTGCACAGCGCCGAGCTGCACGAGCCGTTCGAGCCGCTGGTGATGTCGAAGAACTCCGAGGTGTGGCCGTACGGGTAGCTCGCGTCGTGGGGCGCGGGCAGGCCGTAGCGCGCCCACACGCCGGCGACGAACGGGCTCGCCGCGCTGGTTCCACCGACGACGATCCAGCCGCCGTTGGCGACGTTGTAGACCGCGAGGCCGGTGCTCGGGTTGGCGACGGCCGAGACGTCCGACGCCGCGCGCTTGGCGCACGCGGTGGTCGAGACCACGCTCTGGTAGCTCGGCTTGGCGAGCGTCTTGCTGCACGAGCTGCCGGCGCCGCTCCACACGGTCTCGGTCCAGCCGCGGGTCGTACCGCTCGCCTTGGTCAGCGTGGTGCCGCCGACGCCGATCACCTTGAGCGACGTGCTCGGGTAATCGGGGGTGGCGCCCGTGTTGCCGCTGTCACCGCTGGCGATGAACGTGTTCACCGCCTGGCTGTGGGTGAAGTACTGCGAGTCGTAGCTCGCGTCGTTGCCATCCGACGGACCGCCCCAGCTGTTGCTGATCACGGTGACGCCCGCGGTCGCCGCGGCGGCGTTCTGCGCGATGTAGAGGCTCATGTCCTGGTCGCTGTTGGCCTCGAACAGGATGATCTTGCAGGTCGGGCACGCGGCGCTGGCGAGGTCGAGGTCGAGCGCGGCCTCGACGGTCCAGTCGTCGCCCGACGGCGCGTTGGCCGGCAGCGGCGACGTCGCGCCGTTCTGGTTCAGGACCTTGAAGCAACCGTTGGCCACGGTGCACGGCGGCAGCCCGTAGGTGCTGCGGTACTGCGCGAGGTCGCTCGCGGCGTTCGGGTAGTTGAACGCGTCCACGATCGCGATCGTGGCGGTCGAGGTCTTCGACGCGCTCAGCTTGTACGCCGAGGTCAGGTCGGTCGGGCCGAGGCCCGACGGTACCGCGTGGGCCTTGATCCGGTTGGTGCTGTCGACGTGGACGTACGACTTGCAGGTGAGCTTGCCGCCCTGACAGACCGGGCTGTACGCCTGGTCCTGGACCGAGCCGTCCTCGTCGGTGGTCTGGTCGTCGCCGGTGCGGTCGGCCGACACGCAGCTGGCGATCGCCAGGGTGCCGAACGCGGCGATGAAAATAGCTTTGGATGAAAGACTGCGGACAAAAGTCATCACGGGCTGAATCGCACGGCCGGGTGTTCCGAAGTGAATAGATTCGAATCCACCGAGCCAACAGCCACTCACCGATTGCTTATTCTTAATCTACTTTAGGGAAATTCCCAGTATGTACATGTATACGTCGAATGGATTTATGTACGCTGCAGTTCAGGATTCTTCATTGTTTCAGCCAGGCTAGAAAATAATGGTGAGTGCCCGGATTACTTGCCCGTCCATACCGGCGGGCGCCTGGCGAGAAACGCGGCGATGCCCTCGCGCGCGTCTTCGAGCGACAGCACCCGGCCGA
>DASWOO010001147.1:0-7269 GCA_036404335.1 Kofleriaceae bacterium | reverse complement strand
GGCGAGCGATGGCGAACAGCCCGCCGGCGATGGCGAGCGCCACGATCACCGCGGCGGCGACGATGCGGCCGACCTTGCCCGAGGCCCCGAGGGTCGGGGCGGCCGCCGCGGGCTGGGTCTCGCGGTACGCGAGCGGCAGCTGGCTGCTCGGCACGGCGCGGCGGGCGCCCGAGCCGGCCCGGCCCGACAGCGGCTGCCGCTCGTCGGCCGGCAGCGCGCCGGCGGCGGCCTGGAGCGCGGCGGACATCTCGCCGGCGCTCTGGAACCGGCCCGCCGCGCGCTTGGCCAGCGCGGTCAGGATCGCCTGCTCGAACGCCGCCGGCAGATCCTTGCGCAGCGAGCGCGGCGGCGGCGGCGGCGTCTCCAGGTGGCCGCGCATCAGGTCGTAGAGCGTCTCGCCGGCGAACGGCAGCCGGCCGGTCGCCAGCTCGTAGACCACGACCCCGGCGGCGTACACGTCGGTCCGCGCGTCGACCGCGCCCGAGCCGCTGATCTGCTCGGGCGCCATGTACTGCGGCGTGCCGAGCAGCGCGCCGGTCCGCGTCCGCGGCGACAGCTGCGCGCCGAGCTCGGGCGCGAGCTTGGCGATCCCGAAGTCCAGCACCTTGGCGTGGCCCTCGGCGGTGATCAGGATGTTATCCGGCTTGAGGTCGCGGTGGACGATGCCGATCGCGTGCGCGGCGCCGAGCGCCGACAGCACCTCGGCCATGACCTGGACCAGGCCGCCGAGCGGCACCTGCCCGGCGCGCGCGATCGCCGCCAGGGTCTGGCCCTCGATGTACTCCATCACGATGTACGGCCGGCCATCCGGCAGCTGCGCCAGGTCGAGGACGCTGACGATGTGCTCGTGCCTGACGAGGTTCACCGCGCGCGCCTCGGCGAAGAACCGATCGAGCAGCTCGGGGTTGCGCGCGCACGCGTCCGACAGGATCTTGATCGCGACCCGGCTGCCGATCGCCGGCTGGACCGCGAGGTACACGCGGCCCATGCCGCCCTCGCCGATCACCCGCGCCATCCGGTAGCGCCCGACCTCGGTGCCGAGCAGCGGATCGTCGGTCGCGGTCAGCGGCTGGCCGTCGAACGCGCAGTAGCCGGCGCGATCGTAGCGCTGGCCGCACGCGCTGCACACCGACGCGGTGCTGGCCATGCGCCGACGCTAGCACGCCGGGTGCCGCATCGCGCAGCACTCCCTGTCGAGCGGCTCAGCGCTTCTTGGCGGCCGCGTTGCGCTGCGCGCGCTGCTCGGCCTTGGCGCGATCATCCGTGCGCTTCTGCGCCGCGGCGGCCGAGGCGCTGTTGCCCTTGGCGGCGTGCGCGGCGGCGTCCTTGCGCGCCTGGTCCGACGGCTTGGCGAACGCGGGCGCGGCGCCAGCAGTGAGCACGAACGACAGGATCAGAGCGGTGCGGCGAGAGATCATGGGGCCAGTCCTTTCAGCGAGATCGAGACAGGCCATCACCGGCCCTCGATCCGTAGTGGATCCGCCCGCCCCGACTTTGCACAAAATCTCGCATACCCGTCACCACCCCGAAAACGCCAGACGCGGCGGACCGCCGAAGCGATCGCGCCGCGCCTTGCAGACGAATGTCGACTACGCCATGCCGGCGGTCTTGGCGACCTCGGCCGCGAAGTCGTCCTTCTTCTTCTCGAGACCCTCGCCGAGCTCGAAGCGAGCGAAGCGGCGGATCTTGATGTTCTCGCCGATCTTGGCGATCAGCTCCTGCTGGATCTGGTCGATCGTCTTGTCCGGATCCTTCACGAACGGCTGATCGAGCAGGCAGATCTCCTTCATCCACTTCGAGATCTGTCCGTCGACGATCTTCTGGATGACGGGCTCGGGCTTGCCGCTCTCCTGCGCCTTGGCGATCAGGACCGCGCGCTCCTTGTCGACCGCGTCCTGCGAGACCTCGTCCTTGCGGACGAACTGCGGGTTCGCGGCCGCGATCTGCATCGCGACGTCCTTGGTGAACGCCTGGAAGTCCTCGTTGCGCGCAACGAAGTCGGTCTCGCAATTGATCTCCACGAGGACGCCGATGCGGCCGCCGCCGTGGATGTACGACACCACCGTGCCCTCGGTCGCCTCGCGGCCCGCCTTCTTGGCGGCCTTCGCGAGGCCCTTGGTGCGCAGGTAGTCGATCGCCTTGTCCATGTCGGCGTCGGTCTCGACCAGCGCCTTCTTGCAGTCGGACATGCCAGCGCCGGTGCGCTCGCGCAGATCTTTGATCAATGCTGCCGTAACTTCCGCCATGACTCAGGACCCCTGATCGGGAGACGCCGACGCCTCCGGGTTGAACATGCTGCCGCCCGTCGACATCTCGACGCGCGGACCATCGCCGCCCGACGACACGTGGATCACGCGCTCGCCGGTCTCCTCGCGCTCCTGACCACGGTTGCGCGCGTTCTCCTTGAACACCTTGCCACCGATGATCGCCGCATCCGCGATCTTCGACGCGAACAGCTTGATCGCGCGGATCGCGTCGTCGTTGCCCGGGATCACGTAGTCGATCTGGTCCGGGTCGCAGTTGGTATCGGTGATCGCGACGACCGGGATCTCGAGCTTGCGCGCCTCGTCGACGGCGATGTGCTCCTTGTGCGGGTCGATCACGAACAGCATGCCCGGGACCTTCGACAGGCCCTTGATGCCGCCGAGCGACTTCATGAGCTTGTCGCGGTCGCGCTTGATCATCACCTGCTCGCGCTTGGTCAGCGAGAACAGCGTGCCGTCCTCTTCCATCTTCTCGAGGCCGCGCAGGCGCTCGAGCGAGCCCTTCACGGTGCGGAAGTTGGTGAGCGTGCCACCGAGCCAGCGCTGGGTGACGTAGTGCTGGCCCGAACGGGTCGCCTCTTCGACGATCACGTCCTGCGCCTGCTTCTTGGTGCCGACGAACAGCACGGTGTCACCGCGCGCGGTCGTGTCGACCACGGCCTGGAACGCCTGGCGGAACAGCTTGACCGTGTGCTGCAGGTCGATGATGTGGATGCCGTTGCGGGCGCCGAAGATGTACTGCTTCATCTTCGGGTTCCAGCGACCCGTGTTGTGCCCGAAGTGCACGCCCGCCTCGAGGAGCGCGCGCATGCTGATGGGGTTTTGCCCCGTCGCTTCTGCCATCGTTTCCATTGTCAGTTCCCTTCGTTGGTAGCCACCGGCAGCGTCATCGCGCATGGGAAACTTCCCGAGGAAGCCACGACCCATACGCTCGGAAGCCGTGTGTAGTTGCCCCGAAAATTCGAGGGCGGGGCGGATTTAGCACGCGTGTGGACGCGTCACAAGTCACTCAAGCGACCAATCTTTCTCGCCACTTGCTCGCCAGGCTTGCCCGGACCGGGTCGTCGCTTTATGTACCCGAGACCATGAGCAGTGACGAAGGTACGGCGGTCGTCCCGCCCACGGTGGACGAAGCGTTGCTCATGGCGCAGGCGGGTGACGCTGATTCCGCCGAGCTACGCTCGGCCGGCCGGCCGATGCTGGCCGGGCGCTACCGCATGGGCCGGCGGATCGGCAAGGGTGGCATGGGCGAGGTGATGAACGCGCGCGACGAGCAGGTCGGCCGCGACGTCGCGATCAAGCGGATGCGCTCGACCTCGCCCAGCGAGCGCGCGATCCAGCGGTTCCTGCGCGAGGCCTCGATCCAGGGCCGGCTCGAGCACCCGGCGATCGTCCCGGTCCACGAGATCGGCCGCGACGCCGACGGCCTGCCGTTCTTCGTGATGAAGAAGCTGATCGGCACGACGCTCAGCAAGGTGATCTCCGACCCGACGCTGCGCGATCGGTTCCCGCTGCAGCGCGTGCTCGGCGCGTTCGCCGAGGTCTGCCTCGCGCTCGAGCTCGCCCACGTCCGCGGCATCATCCACCGCGACCTCAAGCCCGACAACATCCTGCTCGGCGACTTCGGCGAGGTCTACATCCTCGACTGGGGCGTGGCCAAGCTGATCGGCGAGGACGACGGCGAGTTCGCCGACGTCGCCAGCGGCTCGGGCGAGCACGCCACGCTCGCCGGCACGACGATCGGCACCGCCGGCTACATGGCGCCCGAGCAGGCGTGCGGCCTGCCCGACATCGACGGCCGGACCGACGTCTACGCGCTCGGCTGCGTGCTGTTCGAGATCCTCGCCGGCGAGGCGCTCCACCCGCGCGGCGTCGCCGGCATGCAGAGCGCGCTCGCCGGCCCCGACGCCCGGCCGTCGCAGCGCGCGCCCGGCCGACCGGTCCCGCCCGAGCTCGACGCGCTGTGCGTCGCCGCCACCGCGATCGACCGCGGCCGCCGGGTCCAGCGCGCCCGCGAGCTGGGCGACCGGGTCCAGCGCTTCCTCGATGGCGACCGCGACCTGGCGCTGCGCCGCGAGCTCGCCCGCGCCCACCTCGCCCGCGCCCAGGCCGCGTTCGGCGTGCTCGGCAGCCAGGCCGACCAGGCGGTCGACGCCGCCGGCGGCCACCCGACCGGCGAGGTCACGCTCGACACCGTCGTCGAGCTCGACGCCTCGCGCCGCACCGCGATGCGCGAGGCCGCCGCCGCGCTCGCGCTCGACCCGGCGCTCGACGGCGCCGCCGCGCTGGTCGGCCGCCTGATGATGGAGCCGCCACCGACCACGCCGCCCGAGGTCGAGCGCGCGATCGCCGAGGACGACATCCGCACGGTCCGCGCCAACGCCCGGGCCGGGCTGTGGGCGCTGGTCGCCTGCGTGTTCTTCATCCCGCTGCTGCGGTGGATCTCGCCGCCCGGCGGCCACTACGCGATCGCGTTCAGCGGCGTGCTCGCGATCAGCGGCCTGGTCTACCGCTATGCCTATCACACCCGGACGCCGCGGCCCGGGCTAGTCATCGTCGGCAACGTGCTGATGATCGCGATCCTCGCCCGGATGTTCTCGCCGATCTTCGTCGCGCCCGGGGTCGCCGCCGTGCTCGGCCTGGCGCTGATCGTGACGCCGCAGCTGTCGCGGGTCGGCTCGCCGATCGTGGTCAGCGCGCTGTACACCGCCGCGACCCTGATCCCGCTCGCGCTCGAGCGGCTCGAGCTCGTCAGCCGGACGGTCTCGATCGACGCCGCCGGGATCCTGCTGCGTGCGCCGGCGGTCGGCGCGGACGAGCGCCCGGGCCTGGTGTCGGTCACCCTGTACATCGCGAGCCTGATCATCGGCACCTGCTGGATGGCGCACGCGATGCGCAGCCGGGCGCGGGCGGCGCACCGCCACCTGCACCTGCAGGCCTGGCAGCTGCGGCAGCTGGTCCCGGTCGACTGAGCGCCGCCCAGGCTTTCAGCGTATAGTGGCCAAACCGCCGTGCTCGCTACGCAAATTCGCCAGAAGGACAGCGTCTTTTACTTTTGCGCGTACCCGGCCGAGGACGTGCTCGACAAGGTCCGGTTCATCAGCCGGTTCTATGCCGAGGGCGAGCCGACCCTGGCGGCCGACACGTTCGTCGAGGGCGACGACGTCGCGAGCTTCATCTCCAAGATCGAGTCGACCGACTCGGCGTTCCAGCGCGAGCTGTCGCGCGCCAAGGTCACGACGATCAAGAACTTCTACGAGACCGCCGCGAGCCAGCCGCCGATCCCCGGCACCGTGCTGCTGTTCACCGACGAGACCTTGAAGTTCGATCCGGTCAAGCCGTTCACCAACGTCGGCAACCTGCAGGAGCCGCGCGGCAAGTACCTGATCATCGACGGCCAGCACCGGCTCGCCGCGCTGCACTTCTATCGCCGGCAGCACCCCGAGGACGCCAGCACGATCCACGTCCCGTGCGTGATCTTCGACGGCAAGAGCGAGGACTTCGCGACCGAGATGTTCGTGATCATCAACTCGACGCCGACCCGGATCAACAAGAGCCACCTCGTCGATCTGTACGAGAAGGTGTCGTGGGCGGCGCCCGACAAGAAGTTCGCGGCGCGGGTCGTCGACCAGCTGTACCGCGAGGCCGACAGCCCGCTGCGCTACAAGATCAACCGGCTCGGCGGCCGGTCCAAGCAGGAGAAGTGGATCCTGCAGGCCGAGCTGTTCAACGAGATCCATCGCTGGGCGACCGCCGACTGGAAGAAGATCGCCAAGAAGGCGAGCGCGCCGCGCGAGGCCGAGCGCTACTACGAGATCGTGCGCGACTTCCTGCGCGCGTCGTCGCAGGTCTGGGGCGACGCGTGGGGCTCGGCCGGATTCATGGTGACCAAGCCGGTGACGATCAAGGCGCTGCTCCGGGTGTGCGCCGACCTCGCCGCGGTCGACGCCGATCCCAGGGACGAGCGGGTCAAGCGCTGGGTCAAGCGGCTCGCGCCGTGGACCGAGCAGGCCAAGCAGTTCCGGGTCGACGGGTTCTACGAGCGGTTCCCGGCGCGCGGCCAGGTCGAGCGCGTCGCCCGGATCCACCGCGAGCTGGCGCGCTCCGCCGGCATCGATCGCCGGGGCCGCGACGCCGAGGAAGACGCCCTGTAGCGCGGATGACGGATCCCACGCTGACCTACTTCACGTGGCCGGACCGACGGTTCCGCTACGAGTGCCGCGGCTGCGGCGCGTGCTGCAAGGGCCACGGCATCGGCATCGACGTCGCCGGCGGCCAGTTGACCCAGCTCGTGGCGCGCCGGCCGGCGATCACCGCGTTCCTGAGGCGGCGCGGCGAGGCGATCACCGCGTTCAACCCGCGCGATCGCTGCTGGTTCCTCGCCGGCGACGGGCTGTGCCGGATCGAGGTCGAGGACGGCCGCGACGCCAAGCCGGCGTCGTGCCGGCTGTTCCCGTTCAACCGGGTGTTCCGGATCGGCGCGTACACCATCGTCGATTACAACAGCGTGATCTGCCCGATGTTCGCGGTCGCCGACGACGGCGTGAGCCACGCCGAGATCTTGGCCGAGATCGGCTCGATCCAGGATCCGACGGTGGTCGGCACGTCGCTGCCGGCGCGCGACGCCGAGGCCGAGGGCAAGCTGCTGATCGAGGGCGAGCGGGCGATCGCCGGCGCGCTGTTCGCAGCGCCGGGGGACCTGGCCGTGGCGTGGGGCGCGCAGGCCGATGCCGCCGCGCTGGCCGGCGAGCAGGCGACCGCGGTGGCGGCGTTCACCGCCGTGCTCGGCACGCCGTGGCAGGCGCCGTCGGCGGCGACCCTGACCGCGGCGACCTGGCTGACGCCGTCGCTGCGGTTCAACGAGCTCTACGGGCCGCGGCAGTACGCGCCGCGCTCGGCGATGGCGCCGCTCCTGGCGCGGATGTGGCTCGCCTGGCTCGGGTTCGCGGCGCTCGGCGAGGAGCTCGCCGGCCGCGCGCTGGGCCTGCAGGAGCTGACCACGCTG
>DASWOO010001146.1:0-5634 GCA_036404335.1 Kofleriaceae bacterium | reverse complement strand
GAACCCGATGGACGGCCGGGCCGATCTCTACGCCGCGGCGGTGCTGGGCTACGAGATGCTGTGCGGCCAGCCGCCGTTCTACTCCGACGACAAGCTCGAGGTCATGTCGATGCACACCGCGCGGCCGGTGCCGCCGATGCGCCAGCGCATGGTGCGCGGCGGCCGGCCGGTGCCGTCGTCGATCGAGCGGCTGATCGCGCGCGGCCTGACCAAGAAGCCGAGCGATCGCTACCCCTCGGCCGACGAGTTCCTCGCCGAGGTCGAGCGTGCGCTGCGCACCCCGGACGGCGGGGTCACCGACGTGGTGTTCGAGCGCCCGGGCGACACCGGCGCCCAGCCGCTGGTGTCCGACGACGGCGACGTGCGGCTGACCGGCGGGAGCGAGCTGGCCGACGGCAGCGACGCGATCGCCGACGCGATCAGCGACGCGCTGAGCACGCCGGCGGCGCCGGTCCGCGTCGTGATGCCGGGCATCGTCAACCCGAGCACGCCGCGCGGCGGGGTCGGCCTGGGCCTGCCCTACACCGGGCCGGCCGGCGAGCCGATCTTCGGGATGACGCCGGCGCAGCGGCTGGCGGGCCCCGCCGTGACGTCCTCGTCGACGCGTACCCCGGACGGGGTGGCCGCGGCCCTCGAGCCCGACCCGCGGCCGCCGACGGTGATCCCGCTGGTCCGCAAGCGGCTCGGCCTGTACATCGTGATCGCCGCGTGCGCGATCGCGATCGGCGTGGTCGGCGCCATCATCTACACCAACCTGACCCACGACGCGGCGCCGCCCGTCCCGGTCGAGCCGCCGCCCAAGACCCCGGCGGTGATCGCCAAGGAAGCGCTCGAGCACGGCGATGTCCAGCGCGCGCTCGCGGTGCTCGAGGATCCGGCCAACAAGGACGCGGTCGCCGGTGACGCCCGCTCGCAGCTCGTGCTCGGCCACGTCCACGCCGCGCTCAACCAGAACGCCGCGGCGCTGCTCGCCTACGAGAAGGCGCTGACCCTCGATCCCACGCTCGAGACCGATGCCAAGATGCGCGCGGCGCTGCGCGCGATGGCCGGCGGCCGCAACGACTACCCGATCGTCGCGCAGGCGTTCGACGACTGGGTCGGGCGCACGACCGATCCCGAGGCGCTCAAGGCGCTGCTGGTCAGCGCGGTGCACAACGACATCGCGCGCCGTAAGGCGGTGCGCAAGGTGATCGAGGACCGCGAGCTGACCAAGCAGGTCGACTGGCTCGCCGCGTACTCGCTCGACCTCGAGCAGGACGCGCCGTGCGAGGCGCGCCGCAAGGCCGTCGCGCACCTGCGCGCGCTGGACGATGTCCGCGCGGTTGGATCGCTGCAGCGCGCGGCGACCAAGGTCACCAGGACCCGCAGCCGCAGGTATCCGTTCACCGGGTTCAACGCGTGCCTGGTCAACGACGCCAACGCGGCGATCGCGTATCTCAACGGGCTCCCGCCGAAGTGACCCCGGGGCTCCCCGATCTACCGCGCTGGATCGAGGCCCACGGCATCGCCGCCGAGCCGGCGAGCTGGCGGCGCGGGCTCGGCGGCGGGTTCGCCGTCGGCAGCGACGCCGCGCGGCTGATCGTGGTCGCGGGCGACCCGGATCCGGCGCAGCTCGCCGCGCTCGCGGCCGCGTACCCGGGCTACCCGCTGCTCGCCGAGCGCGACGAGCTGGCGCGCGCGACCGGCCGGCCGTGCGCCCGCATCGTGCTGCACGCCCTGCCCGGCGACGATCCGTCCAGGGCGCTGGACGACGCCGTGCCCGAGCTCGAGGGCGCGACGCGGCTGGCCGGCGACGCCGAGCTGGCGCACCTGCCGCCGGCCCTGGCCGACGAGCTCCACCGCGCCGCCGGGCCGATCTGGACCGCCTACGTCGACGGCCTGCCGGTCAGCTTCGCGTACGCGCCGTGGCGCAGCCCGCGCTGGTTCGAGGTCTCGGTCGACACCCTGCCCCCGGCGCGGCAGCTCGGCCTCGGCCGCCTGGTCGCCGCCGCGCTGATCCGCGACGAGCTGAGCCGCGGCCGCGCGCCGGTGTGGGGCGCCGACGAGGACAACCAGGCGTCGCTGCGGCTCGCGCGATCGCTGGGCTTCGTCGCGGTCGACGCGCTGTGGCTCGCGGTGCCGGGGTGACGCGCGCCCTCGCCGTCGCCGTGATGCTCGCCGCGTGCCCGGCCCACGCCGCGCCCAGCGATCGCACGCTCGTCCTGACCGGCCTCGGGCTCGCCCCGCCGACCTACCTGCTCGATGTCTCGATGCACGAGGGCAGCCACGCGGTCGCCGCGCTGCTGGTCGGCGCGGAGGTCGACCAGCTCCACCTGTTCCCGCCCGGCCGCGACCCCAGCGTCGGCAAGTTTCGCTTCGGCTGGACCTACGTCCACGGCCTGCGCACGACCGGCGACCGCGTCGCGTTCTTCCTCGCGCCTAAGGTCACCGACAGCGTGATGCTCGGCGGGTTCGCCGCGCTCGCGTTCACCGGCGCGTGGCCCGGCAACCGCTACGCCGCGCTGACCCTGACCGTGCTCGCCACCGGCTGGTGGATCGACTTCGCCAAGGACGTCGTGCTGTTCTCGCATACCAACGACGCGGTCCAGGTGTTCGATCTGATCGGCGCGACCGGCTGGGGCCAGCTGCCTGCCCGCCTGGTCTACGCCGGTGCCGCGGTCGGCCTGGGTCTGATCGTCGCCCACGGCTATCGCCGGACGTTCGAGCACCCCGCGCCGCCGGCCGCGTCCGCAGATCGCGCCGCCCGCGCGCTCGTGCTGCCGCTGCTTGCGACCGGGTTCTGACTCAGCGGACGAGCGCGCCGAGCCGGTCCCAGCGCAGGCCGTTCTTCAGCGCCAGGTCGTGATACGACAGCCAGATAAACAGCGCCTTGCCGCGGACGTTCTCGATCGGCACCGAGCCGAAGATCCGCGAGTCTCGCGAGTTGGACCGGTTGTCGCCCATCACGAACACGTGGCCCTCGGGCACGACGTAGTGGCGCTGCAGCTCGCACGCGCTGGCGCCCGGCTTGGTGTCGACGATCTTGCCCGGCTTCTGGTTGGCCGCGTCGTACGGCTGCGCCAGGTCGCCCTGGTGCTTGCAGCTCGGCGGCGGCCGGTCGTCGAGCTTGGGGAAGTCGTTGGTGTCCGACATCGGCAGCATGCCGTCCTTGCGCAGCCGCTCGTCGCGGTGCGGCCGGTCGGCGTCCTGGTACGTATGGTACTCGTGGCCCTCGACGCGCTCGACGTACTCGCTGACCGGGCGCGGGAACCACTCGGCGTTGGGCGCCTCGTCCTTGTCGTCGTAGGTCAGCTTGGCGCCGACCAGCTGGCTATCGATCGCCTTACCGTCGACGTACACCACGTTGCAGCGGACCTCGAGCGTCTGGTTCTCGGTCGCGACCACCCGCTTGATGTAGTCGGTGTCGTCGGTGCACGGCGGGAGGAACACGATGACCTCGCCGCGCTGCGGCTTGTGCCACTGGACGAGGTTGGTGTCGGTGAACGGCATGTGCAGGCCGTACAGGATCTTGTTGACGAAGATGTGGTCGTTGATCTCGAGCGACGGGTACATCGAGCTCGACGGGATCTTGAACGCGGCGAGCACCATCGCGCGCAGCGCCAGCGCGATCAGCACCGCGACGATCACCGACTCGAACGAGTCGCGGGTCGCCGAGCGATCCGACTTCTTGATCAGCTCGTCGCACAGCGCGTCGAGCGCCGGCAGGCCCTGGCGGACCCGCCGGTAGTCGCGCGCCGCGAGCGCGGCGTCGACCTCGCGGGTGGCGGCTTCGAGCTCGCCGGCCCTGCCGCGCAGCTTGCGCTTGGCGGACAGCGCCGCCCGCGCCTCGCGCGACAACAGCTCGGCTTCCTTGCGGACACGACGATCGAGGCTAGCAGCGTGCATGTTCGACGACCGCGGGTATCATACCTCAGCGCTCGCGCGACGGGTCGACCTGCTCGCACTTGGTGAACGCCGTGTATTGCTCGTAGGCGTGGCCGTGGCCGACCAGGTGGTCGTTCATGCAGCGGATCGAGCGGTCCAGCTCGCCGTCATCGTGCGCCTTGGCCACGTTGGCGACGCACGCGTCGATGAACGAGGCCCGGTCGTCGTCGGTCTGGGGCAGGTTCGGGAACGCCATCTCCCAGCCCATCTGGCGCCGCGTGCAGTACTCGCGGTCGGACATGTCGTGCCCCAGGTTCGCGACGGTCACGGCGATGGCCGCGACGATGACCACGGCGAGCACGATCCAGCGCCACATCGGCCCTGGGTCTAGCACGCTATGGCAACAATTCACATACGATAGCCGCATGGCGGGACCATCGCAATCCGACGAGCTGATCCTCACCGACCCGACCACCCAGGCGACCGTCGCGATCGCGCCGGCGCGCGGCGGCCTGGTCACTCGCTTCGACCTCGCGGGCCGCCAGGTCCTGTACCTGGACGACGCGACCCTGCGCGACCCGAGCAAGAACGTGCGCGGCGGCGTGCCGGTCCTGTTCCCGTCGCCGGGCAAGCTGGCGGGCGATGCCTGGCAGCGCGGCGACCGGCGCGGCGCGATGAAGCAGCACGGCTTCGCGCGCAACCTGCCGTGGCAGTCGAGGCGCGTGGACGCGGCCACGGCGACCCTCGAGCTGCGCGCGACCGACGAGACCCGGGCGCAGTACCCGTGGGACTTCACCATCGAGCAGACGATCGCGCTACGCGGCCGGAGCCTGCGGCTTGAGCAGCGGGTGTCCAACCACGGCGACACGCCGATGCCGTTCGGCTTCGGCTTTCATCCGTACTTCTTCGTCCGGGACGCGGACAAGGCGGCCACGGCGGTCACGACCGACGCGACCCGGGCGTTCGACAACGTCGCCAAGCACGACGTCGCGCTCACGGGCCCGATCGACCTGACCCGCGCCGAGGTCGATCTCCAGCTGCTCGACCACGGCGCGCCCCGGAGCGCGCTGGCCTCGCCGGCCGGCACGGTCCAGCTGGCCGGCTCGCCGGATTATCGCCACTGGGTGGTCTGGACCCTGGCCGGCAAGGACTTCGTGTGCGTCGAGCCGTGGACCTGCCCCGGCAACGCGCTCAACACCGGCGACCGGCTGATCCACCTGGCGCCCGGCGAGCAGCGCGCGATGTGGATCGAGATCACGGCCTGAGATCACGGCCCGAGATCACGGCCCGAGATCACGGCCTGAGATCAGGGCCGAGCAGGTAGCCGCACGCCGCGGCGAGGTCGTGGGTCGTTCCGGGCGGGCGATCGGGTCCGTCGAGCACGAACCGCGCGCCGCCGTCGTGCCGCGCGCGGCGGCCGTCGACGACGAGCCAGGTCCGGCCCGCGGGGTCCTCGCTGTCCACGAGCCGCGCCGGGCCCGGCTCGAGCTCGACGTCGGCGCGGTGAGCGCGCAGGGTCTCGTACAGCCGCCACTCGGGCTCGGTCTCGAGCAGCAGCTCGCGCAGCTCGCGGGCGCGGCCGAGCGCAAGCACCGACGACCAGCGATGGCTCGACAGCCGCTCGCCGTGGCGATTGACGATCGGCAGCTCGCGCCGCTCGAGCGGGCCCAGCCAGTACATCACCTGCGGCTCGTCGGGATCGCGCGGCGCCCACGGCGTGGGGACCTCGCGGCGCGGCACGACGTCGCAGCGCGTGACGTCGGCGACCCA
>DASWOO010001145.1:0-6061 GCA_036404335.1 Kofleriaceae bacterium | reverse complement strand
CGGCTTCGGCCAGGCCTGGGACGAGGACGTCAACTGGGCGGCCGGCCGCAACTACATCACCAGTCTTGTGGGCTTCGACTTCTCCGATCGCGCCTGGCAGTGGAACTTCGAGCACCCGCCGGTGATGAAGCTGCTCGACGGCCTCGGCGCGCAATTCGCCGACGGCTTCGGGCCGGCCCGCGCGCTGTCGGCGGTGTGGATCGCGCTCGGCTGCGCGCTGCTGGTGCCGATCGGCGCGCGGCTGTTCCGGCCGCGGGTCGGCGTGCTGGCCGGCGCGATCGCGTGCCTGCTGCCGCCGATGGTCGCGCACGGCCAGATCGTCGGCCACGAGTCGCCGACCGTGCTGTGGTGGTCGCTCGCGATCCTGCTCGCGCTCGGCGTCCATGACTACCTGTCGCCGATCGATCGCCACGCCCGCGCCACGCTGCGGCTCCGGCTGATCTGGGTCGGCGTCGCGATCGGCGTGGCGATCGGCTCGCGGTTCGTCAACGGCCTGGTCGGCCCGCTGTGCGCGGTGATCGTCGTGGTCCAGGCGCCGCCGCGCTGGCGGCGCGAGACGATCATCACCGGCGCGATCGCGATGCCGCTCGCGGCGATCGCCACGGTCTGGGCGCTGTGGCCGCGGCTGTGGCTGCACCCGCTCGCGCACCTCGCCGAGTCATTCCACAAGCTCGACACCGCGCACGCGCCCGAGCCGTTCCTCGGCGCGGTCACCAACCACCCGCCGCCGTATTACTTCGCGGTCTACCTGGCCGCGACCCTGCCGATCGGCGTCGCGACCGTGTGCGCGCTCGGCGTGGTCCGGCTCGCCTGGCTGCGCAACCGCGGCGCGCTGATCGCGGCGGCGTGGCTGATCATCCCGCTCGCGGTCGCGCTGTCGCCGGTGCGCCAGGACGGCGTGCGCTACGTGATGCCGTGCATCGCAGCGCTGGCGATGCTCGCCGCGGTCGGCGTCGAGCAGCTCGCGGTGCTGCTGCGCGCGCGGCCGGCGTTCCCCGTGCTCGGCGCGCTGCTCGCCGGCTATCTCGGCTGGGTGCTGTGGTGCACCCACCCGTACTACCTCGACTACTTCGGCGAGCAGGTCGGCGGCGCGGGGCGGGTCGCGGCCCACGGCACGTTCGAGACGGCGTGGTGGGGCGAGGGCGTCGATCGCGCGGTCGACTACGTCAACGCGCACGCCGCGCCCGGCGACCGGGTCGAACGCCACTGCATCGAGCCGGCGCACCTCGCGTGGTTCCGCGAGGACCTGTGGGCGTCGATGGCCCGCACGCCGGCCGAGGCGCAGTGGATCGTCAGCTACGCGCCGGCGAGCCATCCGTGCCCGGTGCCGGCCGCCGCGCGCGCGGTGTTCCACGTCGACGCCGATGGGGCGACGCTCGCGACGGTCTACCAGGTGCCGCCGCCGCCCGACGCGCCGCCGCCGCCCGACGTGCCGCCGCCGCCCGCGAACTGAGGCCTGCGCGGCGGGAGCCGGTCCCGCGGCATGAGGCCGCCATACGGTTCGTCGCTCGTTTGCCGACATTGCGATCGGCGCACCGGCATGCTCACTGGTGATCATGGACTTCGTGTTCATGTTGACCAGGTCGGATCAGACGGTGCCCGACTGCCTGGAGGTGCTCGAGCAGATCTTGCCGCTCGGGCTGACCCACATCGGCTTCAAGGACGTCGGCGTGCCGCCCGACGTGCTCGCCGAGCTGTCGCGGCGGATCAAGGCCGCCGGCGCGACCAGCTACATGGAGGTCGTGAGCACGTCGCACGAGGCGGCCCTGCAGTCGGCGCGCGTCGCCCGCGAGATCGGGATCGACCGCCTGCTCGGCGGCACGCAGGTCGAGGACGTGCTGGCGATCCTCGCCGGGTCGAAGACGGTGTACCTGCCGTTCCCCGGCCGGCCGTTCGACCACCCCACCAAGCTCGGCGGCAGCGCGGCGCAGGTCGAGGCCGACTGCCGCCGGTTCGAGGCGATGGGCTGCGCCGGCGTCGACCTCCTGGCCTACCGCGCGACCGAGGACGATCCGCTGGCCCTGGTCCGCGCCGCGCGCCGCGGCATGACCGGGACGTTGCTGGTCGCCGGCAGCGTGCAGACCCCGGCGCAGATCCGCGCGCTCGCCGAGGCCGGCGCCGATGCGTTCACGATCGGCTCGGCCGCGTTCGACGGCTCGTTCGCGCCGCGCCTGGGCTCGTTGCGGTCTCAGCTGCGGGCGGTCCTCGATGCCTGTCGGTGACGAGCCCGACCCGATCGCCGCGCTGCTCGCCGGGACCTATGTCGATCCCGACGGCGGCGGCCTGCTCGCGGCCGCGTCGCGCTCGGTGGTGATCGAGGACTCGCTGGTCGGCCGCGAGCTCGAGCTGGTGCGCGCGCTCGACCTCGGCGCGCGGCTCGCGGTGGTCGGCGACGACCACACGTTCGCGGCGCTGGGCGATCGCGTCGCCGGCGCGCTGGCGTCGAGCTTCACCGTGCAGCGCATCAACCTCGGCGCGCGGCCGTACGCCGACGCCGCGACCGTCGACCGGCTCGTCGCGAGCCTCGCGCCCGGCACCGACGCCGTGGTCGCGGTCGGCTCCGGCACGATCAACGACCTGTGCAAGATGGCCGCGCTTGCCCGCGGCTGCCCGCAGCTCGTGTTCGCCACCGCGCCGTCGATGAACGGCTACACCTCGCTGAGCGCGTCGATCACCGAGGGCGGCGTCAAGCGCTCGGTCCGGGCCGCGACGCCGGTCGGCGTGTTCTTCGACCTCGGCGTGCTCGCCCGCGCGCCGGCTCGGCTGATCCGCGCCGGGCTCGGCGACAGCATCTGCCGGCCGACGGCCCAGGCCGACTGGCTGCTGTCGCACCTCCTGTTCGACACCCCGTACCGCACGGCGCCGTTCGCCTTGCTCGCCGCCGACGAGCCCGGCCTGTTCGCGGAGGCCGGCGGCCTGGTCTCGGGCGATCTCGCCGTCATGCGCCGCCTGGTCCGCACCCTGGTGCTGTCCGGCTTCGGCATGACGATCTGCGGCGGCAGCTACCCGGCGAGCCAGGGCGAGCACCTGCTCAGCCACTACGTCGAGATGATGGCGCCGCCCGAGCTGCCCCACAGCTTCCACGGCGAGCAGATCGGCGTCTGCGCCCTCGCCGTCGCGCGCCTGCAGGACGCCATCCTCGCCCGCGACGCCCCGCCGCAGCTGCGCCCGACCGCGATCGATCGCGCCGACGTCATCGCCCACTTCGGCCCCATCATCGGCGACGCCTGCTGGCGCGAGCTCGCCCCCAAGCGGCTCGACCCCGCCACCGCCGCCGCGCTCAACGCCCGCCTGGCCAACCACTGGGACGCCCTGCGCGCCCGCCTCACCGCCGTCACGCTCGGCGCGCCCGCGATGTCCGCCATCCTCGCCGCCGCCGGCGCCGCGACGACCCCCGCCGAGCTGTCCTGGCCGCCCTCTCTGTTCGCCGCCGCCACCCGCCACGCCCGCGAGATCCGCAACCGCTACACCATCCTCGACCTCGCCGGCGACCTCGCCTGAGATCTCGCCTGAAGCCGCGGCCTCAGCGCCTGGGCTTGGCGTCGGGCTTGGCGGTGGGGGCGGCGTCGGACTTGCGCAGGCCGGACAGGTTCCACGACTGGGTGCAAAGCGGGGCGCCGGCGTGCGTGTACTCGCCGACCATGACGAGCGAGACCATGCCCTCGGCCGAGATCCGGCCGGCGAGCGAGAACACGCCGTCCATGCCCTCGATCATCGTGTGGCCGGGGCGGGCCGACTTGACGCTGAGCTTGCCGGTCTTGGCGGCCTTGCCGACCATGAGCGGCGTGCGCTCGATGTCGACCTGGACGTCGTTGCCCTTGACGTCGATCTTCAGCTGACCGTGCTGCGGGTACTGCAGCGGCGACTGGCAGTTGGTCGACACCGGCTCGAACTTGATGTCGTACTGGCCGGCCACCGGATCGTCGGCGCGGGCCGCGGCGGGCGCGACCACCAGACCGACGACGACACCGAGAATCCCGAGGTTGTTGCGCATGTCACCCAGTCAGACGCCGGTCGTGGCGTCGCGATTCAGCCTGGCATTCTGCCAGAGGTCGCGCCTACTTGCGCGCGCCGGCCGGAGATTCTACGGGGCCTGGGCGGTGCGCGGCGGCTCGCGGTAGACGTACATCGTCTTGACCGAGCGGACCTCCGCGCTCGAGCGCGCGACGACCGTGACCATGTTCGAGCCCGGCCACAGCGGCAGGTCGGCGGCGAGGTCGAGCTGCCGGGCGTCCTTGCCGCCGCGGTTGCTGTGATAGTAGACCTTCCGGCTCTCGATCTTGGCCGACTGGTTCGAGACGAAGATGTACGCGTCCTCGACGTGCTGCTCGCCGGACACGGTGCCCGACAGCTTGAACGTGTCGGACGTGGTCTCGAGGCCCTTCAGGTTGAGCGCGATCGTCGGCGGCGTCGAGTTCCAGGTCTGGGTGAACTGGCCCTGGCCCGAGCCGCCGGTCGCGATCGCCGCGGTCGGCACGAAGCCGATCTTGCTGCCGCCGGCGTTCAGCTTGACCTTGGTCCACGCGCCGTAGCTGCCGATCGCCGCGTAGCTCGCGCCGCGCGCGGCCTGGCCGACGACGCTCGCGTCCTCCGACGCGCCGGCGCGGATCGTCACCGGCGCCCGGGCCGTGACGGTGCCCGTGCGCGACGTCGACGCGACCACCGGGGCGAGCTTGAAGTGCAGCTTGTCGCTGGTCTGGACATCGAGCGCCGAGTCGTACGCCATCAGCTCGACGACCATCTCGTCGCTCTTGAGCGTGGCGTCGGTCGCGAGCGGGAACTCGACCTCCTTGACCTGGCCGGGCGCCAGCGGCTCCTTGAGCTCGGCGCGCGACTTGTCGAGCGAAACGCCGTCGCCGGTGGCGTTGCGCAGCAGCAGGGTCGCCTCCTGGGTCGGGCCGGCGCCGACGTTCTTGACCTGGACGACGAGCCGGTAGCGCTCGCCGCGCTGGACCAGGCCGTCGCCGTTGCCGTCGTCGATCAGCTGCCAGGCGTACGCGAACACCGGGCGCGGCGCCGCGTCGACCTTGAGCTCGGCCGGCGTGACGTGGGGCAGGGCGTTGCGCGCCTCGCGGACCTCGACGCCGAGCCGGTCGACGCGGTCGAGCGCGTCCTTGGGCACCTGCAGCCGGGTCGAGTAGGCCTTGGTCTCGCCCGGGCCGACCTTGCCGATCGGCAGCTCGGTGTCCTCGAACACCGGGTCATCACCCTGCAGCCGCGACAGCACGCGATACGCCGGCTCGCTGCCGGTGTTCTTGACCGTCGTGGTCACCGTGATGATCTCGCCGGCGTTGACCCGGCCCGCGGGCGACGTGGTCACCGCGACATCGAGGCTGGGCTTGGCCGCGCCGGCGGGCGCCGCCGGGGCCGACCAGTCGACGCCGATCGTGCCGAGCGCCGCGACCAGCTTCTTCTCTTCATCGCCGCGGACCTGGGCGACCAGCTTGCCCGCGCCGGCGACGAGCTTGGGCCGGCTCGCGCCCGACACGCTCGACACCAGCTGACGCGCGAACCGGATCTCGAAGTCCTCGACGACCTCGTCGTCATCCTGGGTCGCGTCGTCGTCATCGGCCGGCGCGACCTGCGGCACCTCGCCGGTCGCCGGGCCATTGGCCGACGGCTTCTTGCGCTCGACCAGGTACGGCACCTCGAACGCCGGCTTGTCGATGTCCTTGGCGTACGTCGACACCAGGTGGGCGTCGAGGTCCTTCTCGCCGTAGGTCTTGGTCGGCGATAGCATGCGGACGAAGTCGGTCGCGGCGTCGTTCTTCTCCGGGATGTACATCCGCTGCAGCTGGATGTCGGGGACGATGCCGAGGTTCTGGATCGAGCGGTCGCCCGGCGTGAGGTACTGGGCGATCGTCAGCTTGAGCTTGCTCTTGTCGTCGTTGTCGTACAGCTCCTGGACCGAGCCCTTGCCGAACGTGCGCGTGCCGATGATCGCGGCGCGGTCGAGGTTCTTGAGCGCGCCGGCGACGATCTCCGAGGCCGACGCCGAGCCGCCGCTGACCAGCACCGCGAGCGGCGAGGTCGTGTCGCCAAAGCCGTGCTCGGCGCGCCG
>DASWOO010001144.1:0-4134 GCA_036404335.1 Kofleriaceae bacterium | reverse complement strand
AGCGCGGCGGAGGGCGCGCTGGAGGCCAGTGGCGTCGAGCTCAAGTCGACGGCGGCATACGTCGAGATCGCCGAGACCGGCGCGCTGCCCACGCATGACTGCTCGCTGAAGATCTGGCTCGACCAGGCGCGGGAGGCGTTCGCGCGGCTCATCGATGGGGCCCCGCGGTAGTACAGTCGCCGGCATGCGGCCTGTCCGGTTGTTCGAGTCGTCGATCCCGTCGGGGAATGCGTACAAGATCTCGCTGCTGCTGGCGCAGCTGGGGATCGAGGTGCCGGTGACGGAGCTGGATATCATGGTGGATCCGCCGGAGACGCGCCGGCCGGCGTACCTGGCGAGAAATGCCAATGGGCGGATTCCGCTGCTCGAGCTCGAGGACGGCAGTCACCTGGCGGAGAGCGGGGCCATCCTGTACTTCCTGGCGGAAGGGACGCCGTTCCTGCCGGACGATACGCTCGGACGGGCGCGCGCGCTGCAGTGGATGTTCTTCGAGCAGTACAGCCACGAGCCGTATGTCGCGGTGCTGAAGTTCTGGACGTACTGGGGCGGGCTCGCGCACAAGCGGGCCGAGGACATCGCGCTGTGGCAGCAGCGCGGGCAAGCGGCGCTGCAGGTCATGGCCGGACACCTCGCCGAGCACGCCTGGTTCACGGGCGAGCGCTATGGCATCGCCGATATCGCGCTGTTCGCGTACACGCAGAGCGCGGCGGCGATCGGCTACGCGGTGCCGGCCGCGGTCGAGGCCTGGCTCGATCGGGTCCGGGCGCAGCCGGGCTACGTGGCGATCAAGCGGGACCCGACGCGGCGTCAGCCGTAGCGCCCTGCACGCGCGGCCCGAGCACGGGCGTGACCGCCACGCAGCCCGGCCGACATCCGCCACCTGGCGAATTCTCTGGGATCGCTGTAGCCGAATCCTCGACAGCACCGCCCCGGTTTGCGTAACACTCGTTCACTCGTGGCTGTCGCGCTCGGCATCGACCTCGGAACGACCAACTCGGTCGCGGCGATCGCGACGCCGACCGGCGTCGAGCTGATCCTCGGCCCGCGCGGCGAGCGGGTCCACCCGTCGGTGGTCGCGTTCCCGGCCAGCGGCGGCGTGGTGGTCGGCGCCGACGCCCGGCGCTACCGGCTGAGCGAGACCACGCACGTCGTCCACTCGGCCAAGCGGTTCATCGGCCAGAACATCCGCGCGCCGCTGGTCCAGCTCGCGCTGACCGGCGTGCGCTACAAGGTCGTCGAGGGCCCCAACCAGCAGCCGATCGTCACGGTCCGCGACCGGCGGATGACGATGCCCGAGATCTCGTCGCACGTCCTGCTCCACCTCAAGCGCGCGGCGGAGCGCCAGCTCGGCACCCAGGTCAAGGACGCGGTGATCACCGTTCCGGCCAACTTCACCGACGCTCAGCGCCAGGCGACGCGCGAGGCCGGCCGGCTCGCCGGGCTCGACGTCATGCGGCTGATCAACGAGCCGACCGCGGCCGCGCTGGCCTACGGCTTCGGCAAGCACAACGACGAGATCGTCGCGGTGTTCGACTTCGGCGGCGGCACGTTCGACGTCTCGATCCTGCGGATCAACGACGAGCTGTTCGAGGTCCTGGCGTCGGAGGGCGACTTCTTCCTCGGCGGCGACGACCTCGACCGCGCGCTCGCCGAGAGCCTCGCCGGCGAGTGCCACCGCGCGCTCGGCGTCGATCCGCGGCCTCACCCCGCGCTGATGATGAAGCTGATGATGGGGGCCGAGGCGATCAAGATGCACCTGTCGGATAACGAGGCCGCCGAGGGCGAGATCGAGGGCCTCGATCTGCCGGGCGGCAAGGTCGGCGTGCTGCCGTTCGCGCTCGGCCGCGACCAGTTCGAGGACCTGATCTCGGGCTACGTCCAGCGCACGATGGACGTCACCCGCCAGGTGCTCGCCGCGGCCGGCGTCGAGCCGCACCGGGTCTCGCAGGTGCTGTGCGTCGGCGGCTCGACCCGGATCCCGGTCGTCCGCCGCCGGCTCGCCGAGATCTTCGGTAAGGAGCCCAACATCTCGATCAACCCCGACGAGGTCGTCGCGCAGGGCGCCGCGATCCAGGCCGGCAGCCTGACCGGCAACCTCTCGGCCGGCACCGGCATGGGCGCGCACCACGCGGTCGCCACCCCGGGCCACTCGTCGCTCGGCCAGGGCTCGCAGCCGCTGCCGGTGATCGCCGCCAAGCGCCAGGTGCTGATGGACGTCAACCCGGCGACCCTGGCGATCCACACCGCCGGCGGCTTCACCGAGCGCCTGCTCGACAAGAACGCGCCGATCCCGATCGAGCGCACGCGGATCTTCACCACGTCGCGCGACAACCAGACCCGCGTCGAGATCGATTGCTGCCGCGGCGAGGGCCGGCGCTACGAGGACAATGAGCCGCTCGGCACGCTGCTGCTCGACGGCCTGGCCGCCCGGCCGCGCGGCGACCTCAAGATCGAGGTCCAGTTCCGGGTCGACGCCGATGGCATCCTGCACGTCCGCGCGCTCGACCAGGTCTCCGGCCAGCGCCAGGAGGCCCACCTGCGGGTCTTCGGCGCGCCGGTCGACAAGCCATGAGCGCGCGGCTCGATGTCCTGATGTGGGCGCAGCGGGTGGTCGGGCGCAAGGGGGCGACGCCGCAGCAGGTCCTCGAGCTGCCGGCGAACGCGACCGCGGAGGCCGCGCAGGACGCGTTCCACAAGATCGCGCGGCTGGCGCACCCCGATCTGCACCGCACGGGCCTCACCGCCGACGAACTCGAGCTGGTCACCACCGCGTACGCGCGCGCGGCCGCGGCCTACCAGGAGCTGCGCGGCCGGCCGGCGACCGCGCCACCACCGCGGCGGATCGGCGACGCCGCGGCGCCAGCGGTTCGCGGCCGCGACGTGACGGTGCCCGCGTCGCCGCCGCCGATGCCTGGTCCGACCGCCGGACAGCCCGCGTCGGCCGGTCAGACGGCCTCGCAGGCGATGAATTCCAAGGCCTTGATCTACTACCGCAAGGCCGAGCTGTGCCTGCGCCGCGGCGAGCTGACCGGCGCCGTCCTGCAGCTCAAGATGGCGATCGCGAGCGACCCGCAATCGACGCTGCTGCGCAGCGCGCTCGCCGAAGTCCAGGCCGAGGTTGGAAAAAGTCGTTCGTGATGCAGATATGTCGATCGTCGATTCCCCCGTCGGCGATCGCTCGGTAAGGTGCGCCACATGGCTCCCCGGACCACGACCCAGACTTCGATCACCGGGCATGGTGTGTGGCACCGCGACACCGTGCTCGGCAACGAAGAGCTGTGCGCCGCGTTCAACGAGTTCGTGCGCCGCGAGAACGCGAAGAACGCCGACGCGATCGCCGCCGGCCAGCAGGAACCGCTCAAGGAATCGACCCCCGAGTGGGTCGTCAAGGCGTCGGGCATCAAGCACCGCTACGTCGAGGACAAGACCGGCCTGCTCGATCCCGAGCGGATGTGCCCCAACATCCCCGATCGGCCCGAGGACCAGCTCAGCATCCAGGCCGAGTACGCGGTCAACGCCGCGCGCAAGGCGCTCGAGGTCGCCGGCCGCGCCGCCGAGGAGGTCGACCTGGTCGTGCTCGGCTGCTCGAACCTGCAGCGGCTGTATCCGGCGATCGCGATCGAGGTCCAGCACGCGCTCGGCGCGCACGGCTTCGGCTTCGACGTGGCGATCGGCTGCTCGGCCGCCACGGGCGCCACCCAGCTCGCGTCGCAGGCGGTCCGGCTCGGCCAGGCCCAGTGCGCGCTGGTCGTCGTCCCCGAGCTGACCACCGGCCACATGAACTGGCGCGAGCGCGACAGCCACTTCATCTTCGGCGACGCGTCGGTCGCGCTGGTCGTCGAGCCGACCGAGCGCGCCAAGCCCGGGTCGTGGGAGATCCTGTCGGCCAAGATGATGTCGAAGTGGTCGAACAACATCCGCAACAACCGCGGCTACCTCGACCGCTGCGATCCGAGCACCGAGAACAACATCGACAAGCTGTTCCACCAGCGCGGCCGCGCGGTGTTCAAGGACGTCGTGCCGCTCGCCGCCAAGTTCATCAGCGAGCACGTCGCGTCCCACGAGCTGACCACGGCGCAGGTCAGCCGCTACTGGCTGCACCAGGCCAACCAGAGCATGAACGAGCTGATCGCC
>DASWOO010001143.1:0-2909 GCA_036404335.1 Kofleriaceae bacterium | reverse complement strand
ATCACCTTCAGGTACCCGGGCTCTGACAACCCGGCGTACCCGTGCACCGAGCCGCGCAAACAGCAGGCCGCGTGGTGGCAGCGAGGCGGCGCCGAGCCGGGGCCGGCGAGTCGAGTGCCCCGCTCTGCTCTCCTGCGAAATTTAAAATTTCGCTCCGGGAGGCAGCGCGCGCTCGAGGCGATGGGCTGTGAGCGGGCCGCGCGACTGACCTGGGCGCCACGCGGCGGGCCGGTCATCAGCCCGTCCACAAGCTCTCCCGCCACCCGCGCTCGAGCGCGGCGCGCCCGGCATCGATGCCGATCGACCCGATCGGCGCGGTCGTGCGTTGGCAGCCAGGATGCCACGGATGCTACGGATACCTTGCGCCGCGCTGCTCCTGCTGGTCCTGTCCGCCCCCAGCGCCGCCGCGCCCTCGCCCCCGGCCGCGCCGAGCTGCATCGACGGTGACCCGTATGCCGCCGCGGCGATCGGCGCGCAGATCGCCGCGCTCGCCGCGCCGGCGCTCGATGGCCGGGCGGCCGGCAGCCCGGGCGACGCCGCCGGCCGCGCGCTGATCGCCGCGCGCTTCGCCTGCCTCGGCCTGACCCCGGCCGGCGACGATGGTGGCTTCGTGCAGGCGTTCACCGCCGACCGCCACGCCACCGCCAACCTCGTCGGCTATGTGCCGGGCGACGGCCCGCACGCCAGCGAGATCATCGTCGTGGGCGCGCACCACGATCACCTCGGCGGCGGCAAGCTCGGCGCCAACGACGACGCGTCGGGCATCGCCGCGCTGCTCGCGATCGCCCAGGCGGTCCGCCAGCACGGCAGCCCGGCGCGCACGATCGCGTTCGTCGCGTTCGGCGGCGAGGAGCTCGGCCTGCTCGGCTCGGCCCACTTCGCCGCGCACCCGCCGGCCGCGCTGCCGCTCGCGCGCGTGGTCTACGACGTCAACCTCGACATGATCGGCAGCTATGCCTCGGCCGGCGCGGTCTACGCGATGGGCACGTTTCCGCGGCTCGCCGGCACCAAGATCATGAAGGCCCTCGCGTCCGAGCGCCGGACCTTGCACGTCGGCCTCGGCGGCCGCGGCGTGGGCTCGGATCACGAAGCGTTCTGCGCCGCCGGCATCCCGTACGTGTTCTTCTGGACGCCAGACCACCGCTGCTATCACGCCGCGTGCGACACCGCCGACAAGCTGGACCTGCGCCACGCCGCGCAGATCGCCGAGCTCGCGGGTACCTTGGTCGAGCGCCTGGCCGCGAGCGCCGATCTCACGACCGACCGCCGCTGCCGTTGATCGACGACTACTCCGCCTTGGGCGGCGATTCCCAGTCGGCGAAGTTCTCGCCCTTGGCCTCGGACAGGATGTCGATCGCCGCCGCCGCGCCGTCGCCGGCGCTGATGATCGCCTGGCTGCGGCCCGGGCGCGCCGAGCGGCCGACGACGTACACGCCGTGCAGCTTGGTCTTGGCGTTGCGGTCGGTCTCGATGCCGGTCTTCTCGTCCATGTGCAGGCCGAGCTGGGTCGCGAGCCGCGGGCCCTTGCCCTCGGACAGCACGATGTACGGCGCGGTCAGCTGCTCGCCGTTCTCGAGCGTCACCGTCCAGCCGACGCCCGCCGCCGCCTTGGCCACGCTCTCGACGCGTTCCTCGCGCAGCTTGCCACCGACCTCGGTGACCTGCGAGCGCGACACGCGCTGGAGCTCCGCGCCGAGGACTTCCGGAATCCCCAGGTAATTGCGGAGCAACGCATGGTGCATTGCCGTCTTGTCCTGGCCGAACACGACGACATCGATCTGGTTCTTGGCCAGAAACAGCGCCGCGCTCAGACCGCCAGGACCATCGCCGATCACGATTACCTCGGGCATACCAACAACTCCTTGAATGCGCAGAATGCCATGGTCGATCGACGCGACCTAGGGCCCTCGGGGATCATCTGACCGCAAATCTACGGCTTGCAGTAGCCCTTCATGTTGCACATCTTCGTACCCGTCGAGCCGGCCGGACAGCTGTCGTTCATGCCGAACGTGCACTGATCGGAGCACACCGGGTGCCCGATCTGGTCGAAGGTGTTCGTGCATACACCGCTCATGCACTCGGTGGACGTGTTGCTGACCGTGGTGCACGTGGCGCCGAACTCGAGCGTGCCTCCGCCGCTCCCGCCCGAGTCGTCCCCGCTGCAAGCCGTGAATACCAGTGCGCAAGCGAACAGAATGCGATGCATGGCGCGGAGATTACATCGGTTCGGTGGCGCTCCGGACGCTGTGGAACGGACCTTACGCGGTGATCGCGGCAATCCGGCGGGTCAGCTGCTGCTGCGCCGCGCTCGGCTCCACCGTTTGCATCGCGACCAGCTTGGACAGGTCGCCCTCGGCCTTGATCTCGCCGGTGAGGAACGCCTGGACGCCGGCCGCGGCGTCGCCATCCACGAACAGCTTGCGCGCCAGGTCGGCGCCGAGCGTGAGCGAGGTCACGGCGCTGGGGAGGTGGCCGCGGGACATCGCGCCGTCCTTGATCGAGACCGGGATGTTGCCACCGGGCGCCTGGATCGTGACGTTGACCTCGACCGCCTTCATCGCGGCCGGGATCTGAAGGTCGCCGGCGTCGGCGATCAGCTGCTCGACCTGAGAGAACCACTCGTCGGACAGGAACTGGCTCGGCATGTGTCGCGCATCCTAACGCGGTGCGTGAGGTCCCGCGGCATTTCGTGGGCGTATCGTGACGGAGTCGCGCATGACAACGCCCGGAGCGCGCGCTACCTACGCGGTCATGAAGTTGATGACCATCTCGGCGTATGCTCGCGAGATCCGGCCGCTCTTGCCGGCCTCGACGTTCGCGCCGGCGCGGTCACGCGTGCTGTGGCTGCCGGTGCATTACGGCATCATCGCGGCGATCGCGTGGGCGCTGGCAACGGGTCGGGTGCCGGC
>DASWOO010001142.1:0-3582 GCA_036404335.1 Kofleriaceae bacterium | reverse complement strand
GGGGATCCCGTCCCCGAGCTGCCGGCCCAGCAGGAGCTCGAGCCGGCCGAGCGCGGGCCAGAATGGCTCTACGAACCGGAGCTGGACCTGGTGCCGTCCGGGGTCCACAAGCCGAGCCCGGAGAACAAGTGATGCCTGAAGTCGCAATCGAAGATCTAGATCGCGTCCGGACGATCACCCTGGACCGCCCCGGATCGCGCAATGGCCTGACCACCGAGGTCTGCGATCTGCTGATCGAAGCCGTGCGCGCGGTGCCCGCGGATGGCCGGGTGATCGTCGTGACCGGCGCGAATGGCGCGTTTTGCTCCGGTCTGGACCTCAAGGATGCGATCCGACGCGGCGTCACCAGCGGCCCCGACCTCGAGCGTGGCCTGCGCGATCACTATCATGGGGTGATCCGGGCGATCGCCGGCTCGGACCGGCCGACGATCGCGCTGGTCGACGGCCCGGCCGCCGGGTTCGGCTGCGATCTGGCCCTGGCGTGTGATCTGCGCGTCGGCTCGGACCGGGCGGTGTTCGGCGAGATCTTCGTCAAGCGCGGGCTGATGCCCGATGGCGGCGGTACGTATCATCTATCGCGGATCGTCGGCCTGGGCCGGGCGCTCGAGCTGATGCTGACCGGCGATCTGGTCCGCGCCGACGACGCGCTCCGCATCGGCCTGCTCAACCGGCTGTTTCCGGAGGCGGAGGTCGCGGCCAGGGCCCACGAGCTGGCGGCGCAGATCGCGGCTGGACCGCCGCTGGTCCACCGCGCCGTCAAGCGGGCGGTCTACGCCAGCCTCGACGGTGATCTCGACGCCGCGCTCGATCGCGAGGCGACGGGGCAGGTCGCGCTGCTGCAGAGCCGCGACTTCACCGAGGGCGTCACCGCGTTCCTTCAGAAGCGGCCGCCGACCTTCGAGGGCCGCTAGAACAGCCGCAGGTTGCCGCGCAGGTAGAGCAGCGCCTCACCTTGCACGCCCTGGTAGTGACTCGAGGTCTCGTTGACCGCGACGCCATTCTTGATGAAGTAGCCCCACGACACGGGGACCTGCACGCCCAGATCGAAGATCGAGCTCAGGTGGGCGCCGATCCCGACCCGGCCCTCGGCGATGAAGCCCTTGTCGGTGATCTGCGCGTTGTCGAGCGGCGGCATGACCTGCTGGCCGGTGCCGAGCCCGAACCAGCCGCCGCCGCCGAACTCGAAGAACCCGCCGCCGTCGTGTGACTTGCGCTGCGCGAGGTCGCCGAAGTCGATCTGGGCATGCACGCCCAGGCCGAGCTGGGTCCAGGTCGCGATCCGCGAGCCATCGGTGAACTGGTGGTGCTGGACCCACACGTCGAGGAACACGAGCTCGGCGCCGACCAGCACGCCGTAGTCGCCGTGCGGGACGTTGTGGAAGAACGCGGCGTCCTTGATCTGCGGATCGCCGCTCGTGCCCTTGCCGAGCACGCCGCCGCCGTCGACCTCGGCGAACAGCTTGAGCACGTCGGCCGACGCGGAGGCAGACGTGGCGAGGACAGCGGAGACGGCGAGCGCGCGCAGCATGGCCGCACTATGCCGCGAGTCCTGCCGGTTTTTGCGGCGGCCCGGTCACAGTGTGATTGGTGTCGCGCCCCGGCTTGGGTAAGCTCGTCGGGTGAGCGGCCAGGATCCCGCGCTACTCCGCCGCCTGCTGCGTGCCAAGGATCGGATCGACGCGGCGTCCCACGAGGCGTGGCCGGTGCGCCGGCTGGCCCAGGTCAGCGGCGTGTCCGAGGCCCACTTCGCGCGGTCGTTCAAGCAGGCGTTCGGCGTGCCGCCCCATCGCTATCTCTTGACCCGGCGGATCGAGCGCGCGACCGCGATGCTGCGCGACACCGACCTGCCGATCACCGAGATCGCGTTCACCACCGGCTGGAGCAGCCTAGGCACGTTCGGCCGCACGTTCCGCGATGTCACCGGGACGCACCCGGCGGCGCTGCGCGAGCGCGAGCAGTCCTCGGCGCAGGCGGTTCCGCATGTCCCGCCGTGCTTCCTGGCCGCCGCCCGGCGCCCGGACCTCACGATCGCAGTTTCGGAGAAGCGCCGGCGCGAGCCCGACGATATCAAGGAGCCCTGAAAGCAAGGAGGCTCCCATGGCTCATGTCGATACGGTCGGGATCTACGTCCACGATCAAGATGAAGCGCTCGCGTTCTACGAGAAGCTCGGGTTTCGGGTTCACACCGACGTCAAGAACGGTCCGTACCGCTGGCTGACGGTCCAGCACCCGGATCAGCTAGGGTTCCAGCTCGGGCTGTACGCGCCCGGGCCGCCGACGCTCGACGCGGCGACGGCGCAGACCGTGCGCGAGCTCGTCGCCAAGGGCGCGATGCCGCCGCTGGTGTTGTCCGTCGCCGACTGCCGCGCGGAGTACGATCGGCTGCGCAGCCGCGGCGTCGAATTCACGCAGGAGCCGATCGAGCGCTACGGCGCAGTCGACGCCGGATTCCGCGATCCGTCGGGCAATGGCTGGAAGATGATCCAGGCGCGGAGCTGACCGGTGTATAACGGGGCGTTGTCCGACGGACCGCAGACCCCGCCCCCTGAAAAACATACGCTGAGCCGCGTGTTCAACATCGCGGTGATGGTCGTCGGCGGCGGGATCCTCGCCTGGATGATGCACGACATCGGCTGGGCCAAGCTCGTCGAGGTCGCGCGCGGCGTCGGCAGCGCCTTCGCGATCATCCTCGGGCTCGACGTGATCGCGCTGCTGATCGACGCCCGGGCGCTGCACACCTTCCTCGGGCCCGCGTCGGCGCGGGTGTCGTACTGGCGCGTGCTGGTCGCGCAGGCCAGCGGCCGGGCGATCAACGTCGTGACCCCGCTCGGCGCGCTCGGCGAGCCGACCAAGCTGTCGATGCTGGTGGCGTACGCGCCGCGCGGCCGGGTCGTGTCGGCGCTGGTGCTGATGAACCTATCGACGCTCTACATCTCGGTGCTGGTGATGATCATCGGCACGCCGATCACGCTCTTGTCGGTCGACCTGCCGCGCGCGCTGAAGATCACGGTGGGCATCGGCATGGGCGTCTTGATCCCGCTGGTCATCGTGCTCGGCGTGCTGGTCCAGCGCGGCGCGCTGTCGACGCTGATCGGCCTCTTGCGCCGGGTGCGGCTGATCTCGAGCGACCGCCGCGACCGCTGGCGCAAGCAGCTGGTCGAGGTCGATCGCCACATCGCGGAGCTCTACAAGAAGCGTAGCACCGGGACGTGGCACGGCATCCTGTGGGTGCTGCTGTCGCGGCTGATCACCTGGTTCGCGACGATCCTGCTGATCCACGAGCTCGGCGTGGTGGTCTCGCCGCTGCTGGTGGTCGGCGTGCTCTCGGTCGGCGTGCTGATCCAGTGGGTCGCGTCGATCGTGCCGCTCGGCCTGGGCCTCGCCGACGGCGGCAACTACGCGCTGTTCGACCTGCTCGGCGCGCCGGGCATGCACGGCGCCTTCGTGACGATGCTGAACCGCGCGCGCAGCCTCCTGGTCGCCCTGGTCGGCTTCGCGATCATGCTGATCTTCAGCACCGGCGATCGCCTCGTCCGCCCGAAGCGGTAGGCTTGCCCCGATGTGGAAGCTCTCGCTGCTCGC
>DASWOO010001141.1:0-5499 GCA_036404335.1 Kofleriaceae bacterium | reverse complement strand
TCCGCGCCATTCTCGACGAGCCGCAGCGCGGTCTCGACCGCGTACTCGTCGAACGTGTTCACGATCCAGGATGCGCCGGTCAGGTCGATGTGGCCATCCTTGATCTTGGTCTTCTGCGTCGGGTCGGGGACCCGTTTGACGGGAACCAAAATCTTCACGGGAGCAGCTCCTTCTGTGTCCTGTTGTCGAGGCCGTTGGTCACGAGCGCCACGACCCAATCGGCCGCGCGCACGATGTCGAACTTCTTGGGGCGCGCGCCAGGCGCCGCGCCGGGATTCGGTTGCTTGGCGAGGATCCAGGCGAGCGCCAGCTCGTCGAGGATGCCCCAGATCATGCGCGCGGCAATGTATCCGGGGATCGTGGCGTCGAGATCGCCCCGGGCCTGGCCGTCGGCGATGATGCCACCGAGCGTACGCAGGAAGTCGGCGAACTCTTGGTTCTCGTACTCCTTCATGAACTTGCTGGACTGGCGCAGCTCGATCGTCAGGACCTCGGCGGCGGCGCCGTGCTCGGCGATCAGCTCCAGGTACGCATGGATGAACGCGGCGAGCTGCTCGGACGGCGGGCGCTGGGCGATCGCGGCGCGCAGCCGGTCGTTGACCTGCTTCATCCGGTGCTCGAACAGGCAGATCAGCAGGTCGTCCTTGCTCTTGAAGTACAGGTAGATGGTGCCGTCGGCGACGCCGGCTTCTCGGGCGATCTCGGAGACCCGGGCGGCAAAGAACCCGTGGCGCGCGAAGATCACCTCGGCCGCGGAGAGGATCCGCTCCCGCTTGGGCACCGGCGAAGCCGGTGCATTCACCCCACCGCGCGTCGCGTCGCGCGAGCGCTCCGGATCGTCTCGTTCGGGTGAATGAGCGGTCATTCAGTGGTGTCATACCCGGTCGTGACGCGGGACGTCAAGACAAGAGGCTCGCGTCGCGTCGCTTGAAACCACCCGGGCGCTGCACTACAACCTGCCGGTGTCAAACGCACGAATTTCGGGGCATTTCATCCTCGCGATCCTGTGCGCTCCGCTCCTGATGGGCGGCGCGTGCGAGAAGAAGGACACCAGGCCTCCGGACACCGGCGCGGTCGGCGCGCTCGATAACGCCGGCTCGGCGTCGGGCTCCGCCGCCGCCGGCCCGGTCGATACGTCGCCGCTGGCCGGCATCGACCTCAAGCTCGAGGGCGACAAGAAACAGCTGTTCTACAAGCTGATCGGCTCGCTCAAGTCGCCGTGCGGCAAGGCGCATAGCCTGCGTACCTCGTTCACCACCGACACGTCGTGCAAGCGCGCGCCGTTCGCGGTTCGCTACGTGATCGCGCTGCTCTCGGACGAGGCCAACGAGACCGACGTGCGCACCGAGTACACGAAGAAGTACGAGCACACCGGCGCGGCGCTGAAGTTCGACGTCAGCAAGGCGCCGCGCGAGGGCCAGTCCGACGCGCCGATCAAGCTGACCGAGTTCTTCGACTACGAGTGCCCGCACTGCAAGGTGTTCAAGCCGGCGATCGAGAAGATCGTCGCCGACAAGGCCGGCCAGGTCAGCGTCAGCTTCCTGATGTTCCCGCTCGAGTCGATTCACGCCGGGTCGCGGCCGGCGGCCCAGGCCGCGCTCGCCGCCCAGGCCCAGGGCAAGTTCGCCGAGATGCACGGCCGGCTGTTCGAGGCCGCGAGCCACAACCGCGACAGCGTGCTCGCGCTGGCCAAGGATCTCGGGCTCGACATGAACAAGTTCGGCAAGGATTTCGAGGCGGTCAACGAGCAGGTGACCAGCGACCTCAAGCAGGGCGAGGCCGCCGGGGTCGACTCGACGCCGACCTTGTTCTTCAACGACCGCAAGTACGAGGGGCCGATGCACCCGAAGTACATCGAGATGTGGATCGACGAAGAAGTCGCGGTGAATCGCTAACCTCCCGGAGGCGTCCCATGGCCATGTCGATGCGTTCGCTGGTTCTCGCATTTGCAACGCTCACCGCCGCCGGGGGCCTGGCGCACGCCGACGTGCTCAAGGTCGGCGATCGCCTGGCCGAGCTCGACGTCGCGGTCGACGCCGCCGGCAAGCCGGTCAAGCTCGCCGGGCTCAAGGGCAAGTGGGTCGTGGTCACGGTCGGCGCCGACTGGTGCAAGCCGTGCGCGAAGGAGCTGCCGACCTGGGACAAGCTGGCCGGCGAGCTCCGGGGCAAGGTCGCGTTCGTCGCGATCGACCTCGACGACGACCCGGCGACCGGCAAGAAGTTCCACGACAAGCTGAAGATCAAGAACATGCAGCGGGTCTACCTGCCGTCGGACAAGTCCGGCGTGGCGGCCAGCTACGGCGCGTCGACGATGCCGTCGACGTTCGTCGGCGATCCCAAGGGCGTCGTGCGCTACGTCCAGGCCGGGTTCGAGGCGGGCGACGTCGACGGCGAGTACAAGAAGCTCAAGGCCGAGCTCGACAAGCTCGTCAAGTAGCGGGCATCTCTTCCGAGCCGCTCAGGGTCGGCGCCAGCGGACCACGCGCGACGGCGAAGACACCCCGAGCTGGCAGGGCGCGATCGACGGCGGCGGGGGCAGTGCGGGATCGCCGGCGACGACCAGCTCGAGGCCGTCGGCGGTGCAGCGGGTGACGTGGACCGCGGCGCGGGCGTCGCAGCGCGCGCTGCGCTGCAGGTAGCGGCGCTGCAGCAGGCCGGCGGGCGGGGCGCCGCGCTGGCGGGTCAGCTCGAGCATGCGGGGCGCGACCTCGAGGCCGGCGGCTCCATCGGGCCTGGCGGCGCCGGCGAGCACGTCGGGCACGATCGGATACGCCTCGAGCGTGGCGCCGTCATCGAGCATCATCCAGCGCTCGCCGGGCGCGCCGTCGACGGCGTACACCCCGCGCAGGTCGTCGTCACAGCCGGCGATCGGCGCCGGCCGGCACGCGGCGCCGGCGATCATCAGCGCGATCGCCGCGGCGGCGGCGGCGGCGCGGCTCAGGCGCTGAGCTCTTCGAGCGCCTGCGCCTGGGCGTGGGCGCGGAGCGCGTCGACGATGTCGTCGATGTTGCCGTCCATCACCGCGGGCAGGTTGTGCTTGGTCAGGCCGATCCGGTGATCGGTGACCCGGTCCTGCGGGAAGTTGTAGGTCCGGATCTTCTCCGAGCGATCGCCCGAGCCGACCTGGCTCTTGCGGTTCGCGGCCTCGCTCGCCATCTGCCGCTCGCGCTCGGCCTCGAGGATCCGCGAGCGCAGGACCTTCATCGCCTTTGCGCGGTTCTTGATCTGCGAGCGCTCGTCCTGGCAGGCGACGATCACGCCGGTCGGCAGGTGGGTGATGCGCACCGCCGAGTCGGTGGTGTTGACGTGCTGACCGCCGGCGCCGCTCGACCGATAGGTGTCGATCTTGAGGTCCTTCTCGTCGATCTTGATGTCGACCTCTTCGGCCTCGGGCAGCACGGCGACCGTCGCCGCCGAGGTGTGGATCCGGCCCTGCGCCTCGGTCGCCGGCACGCGCTGGACCCGGTGCACGCCCGACTCGAACTTGAGCTTGGAAAACACGTCCTTGCCGTCGACCAGCACGACGATCTCCTTGAACCCGCCGGACGTGCCCTCGGACTGCGACATCAGCTCCATGCGCCAGCCCTGGCGCTCGGCGAACCGGATGTACATCCGGTACAGGTCGCCGGCGAACAGCGCGGCCTCGTCGCCGCCGGTGCCGCCGCGGATCTCGAGGATCGCGTTCTTGCCGTCGCTCGGATCCTTGGGCAGCAGCAAGATCTTGAGGTCGTGCTCGGCGGTGAGCCGGGCGTCCTCGAGCTGCTTGACCTCTTCGCGCGCCAGCTCGCGCAGCTCGGCGTCGGCCTCCGCCTCGATCATCTGCCGCGCCTGGGCGAGATCATCGACCAGCTTGCTGTAGCTCTTCCACGCGGCGACCAGCGGATCGAGCTCCGCGTGCTCGCGCGACAGCTTCATGAACTCGGCGCGCTTGTTGATGACCTCCGCGGTGCCGAGCAGGGCGCCGAGCTCATCGTGGCGCCGGTCGAGCGACGCCATCCTCTCGCGAAAACTCTGGGTGTCGAACATGGCGCGTTCCGAACGTCAGGAGGCCTGGAGCTGAAGCTGCCCCGAAAACGCCAAACCGGCCGGGGAGCGGGGTTGCTCCACGGCCGGCTGGTAGGTCGGCGTTACGCCTTCTTGGCGTATTTCTTGTTGAACCGGTCGATCCGGCCAGCGGTATCCAGAAGCTTCTGCTTGCCCGTGAAGAACGGATGGCAAGCCGAGCAGATATCGACGCCGAAGTCGCCTCGGGTCGAGAACGTGTCGTGGGCCGCGCCGCACGCGCAGGTGATGTGCGCCGGCTTGTAATGGGGATGCGCTGCTGATTCTTTCATGGCGTTTACCTCGTTACCCGGAGATCCGGGGGCTCGGGTTGGGCAGTATCTATAGTTACGGTACGGGCCGAAAGCAAGTCCCCCCGAGTTGTCGCGGCGCTACGGCAGCCGGGCGCGTCCACCCAGCCGGGGAGGGGCCTTGTCGGGGTAGAGCGGCAGCAGCTCGTGGCCGATGCGAAGATCCCTCACACTCTTGTACTTCGCGCCCAGGTCGAGGCTGACGTAGACCTTGTTGGTGTCGAACAGGCCGAAGCTGGTCGACACGACCATCTGGGTGTCGCCGACGACCTCGTAGCCCTCGGGGATGACGTCGTGGCCGTAGATCGCCAGGGTGCTGTTGGTCGCGCGCAGGAACCGCCGGGCCTCGGCCTCGGTCGCCGACCGCGCCCACAGGATCTTGCCGACGACCGGCGTGTCGAGCACGTCGAGCGGGCTGGCGAAGCCGGCGCCCGACAGGTCGGCGGCCTCGAGCTCGGCGATCGTGTCGATCTGCGCCGCCGGCGCGCCGTGCGTGAACACCGCGCCGCACTTGGTGACCGCGGCGAGCGCGAACGTGTGGATGATGCCGCGCATCCGCGCCGTGGCCGACGGGCCGAGGATCTGCTCGAGCAGCGCGACCTCGTCGGCGGCGAACTTGGCGGTGTGCGGCCCGCCGACGTGGCCGTGCTCGTGGTTGCCGAGCAGGGCGTGGACCCGGCCGGGGTACTGCGCGGGCAGCGCGGCGTAGGCCATCATGACCTCGCCGCTGGCGTCGCGGTAGTACTCGCCCAGGAAGTCCGGCCAGTCCTCGGGGTCGATGTGCGGCCCGTGGATCAGGTCGCCGGTGAACAGCACGTGGGCGTCGCCCTGGTGCTCGAGCAGCATCTTTTCGAACAGCTGGACGACGCGATGGAAGTCGCGAAGGCAGCCCTGCAAGTCGGTGCAGACGAGCAGCCGACCGTGGTCGGGTAGTCGCAGCACACGAGCCATCGACGCCTAATCCTACTCCACCATGAGGCTGCCCGTCGGAAACTCTTCCACCGAATGCATCGATCCCAGGACGTAGTTCTGGAAGCCGGTGGTATCGACGACCCCGCAGGCCTGCGGCGTGCCCGAATAGAGCGGGCCGGTGGATTGCGCACCGACATCGTAGACCTCGAACGACGTGCCACACACCGGTGCCATC
>DASWOO010001140.1:0-2576 GCA_036404335.1 Kofleriaceae bacterium | reverse complement strand
ACCAGATCGAGACCTACACGATCACGGGGATGGGCCACGACCTGAGCGTCGACCCCGGCAGCAACGTCGATCAGGGCGGCGCGACCGGCGCGTTCTCCGAGGACCACGACATCTATTCATCGTACTACGCGGCGCAGTTCTTCGGCCTGCTCGGCGGCGGCGGCGGTGGTGGCGGCGGTGACACGACCGCGCCGACGGTCAGCGTGACCGCGCCGGCCAGCGGCGCCACGCTCTCGGGCACGGTCAACGTGACCGCCACGGCGAGCGACAACGTCGGCGTCACCCGGGTCGACGTCCTGGTCGACGGCGCGGTCGTCGGCAGCGACGCCACGGCGCCGTACGCGGTGGCGCTGAACACCGCGAGCCTGGCCAACGGCGCGCACAAGATCACGGCCCGCGCGGTCGACGCCGCCAGCAACACCGGGACCTCGGCCGCGATCAGCGTGACCGTGGCAAATTCCGGTGGAGGTGGAGGCGGCGGCAAGCTCGAGACGTTCTCGGCGGCGTCCGGCCCCGACAACGCGGGCTGGAGCCTGGGCGGCTGGAGCCTGTCGAGCCGCGACGCGACCGGCGTGGCGGGCTCGCGGTCGATCATGGCCGCGGCGGCCCCTCGCTTCGGATCGGTAACCCAGACCGCAACGTGGACCGGCATCGCACTGGGTACTGCACCAAAGCTCAGTTACCAGCGCTCGCTCGCGCTATCCGACGCCAATATTTTCGCCAGCGCGGGCTTCAGCGTTATCATCAACGACGGCAGCGACCATGTCGTCGACGCCAAGACCATCTCGGGCTTCGCGTCGTACAGCGAATCGAGCTTCACCGCGCGCGCGAATCTCGATCTATCGGCCTATGCCGGAAAGACCGTTTCGCTGAAGCTCGTGGTGACCGCCAGCGACCTGTCGTCGACGGTGACCTCGGCCAGCGCGACCGTGGATCAGATCCAGATACAGTAATCTTCGGCTCGACCTTTCGTGAGATGTACAGATAGACTGCTCACGTTCGGCCTGCCGAAGACCTGTAGACAAAGAGGAGTAGAGGAGTACATGAAATCCTTCGTTAGACTCGCGGTCGCGACCCTACTCACCACCACCGGCGTGGCCGCGGCGCAGACCGCGCCCACGCCCGCCGATCCCGCGCCGCCGGTCGATCCGGTGCCGCCCGCCGTCGATCCCGGCAACCCGCCGCAGTCGCCGCCGCCCGCCCCGGACTCGGGGCAAGGCGCGCAGGCGCCGAACCCGAGCGTCACCCCCGCGCAGCCGGTGACCCCGGCGGCCGCCCCGACGGTGCCCAAGGGCCCGGAGTGGACGACGCTGCGCCTGCTCCACGACAAGGGCGTGATCTCCGACGCCGAGCTCGACTCGGCGCTCAAGGACATCGGCATCACCGGCGCGGGCGACGCGACCACGATGGTCGTGTCGAAGATCCGCGCGACGATCTACGGCTTTGCCCAGGCCGACTACCACTACGAGTCGACCGAGAGCTGCGTGGACTTCTGCAGCAACGCGCAGATCCAGAAGCCGGGCACGTACCGGGGCGATCACGGCCGCACGCTGTTCAGCCCGCGCGACTCGCGGTTCGGCGTCCGGCTGTCGGCGCCGGTCGAGCACGGCATCAAGGTCAGCGGCCTGCTCGAGACCGACTTCGAAGGTCCGACGGCGACCACCGAGCAGGGCACGTTCTCGAACCCGGTGCTCCGCGTTCGCCACGCCTACCTCAAGATGGAGACCCCGGTCGTCGACCTGCTGTTCGGTCAGACCTGGAGCTTGTTCGGCTACCAGCCCAACTTCCTGCTCACGTCGGTCCAGCTACCCGGGCTGCCGGGCCAGATGTTCCAGCGCACCACCCAGCTGAAGGTGTCCAAGACGATCAAGGGCGGTGGCGTGACCACTGAGCTCGCGATCGCCGGCAACCGCGCGCCGCAGCAGGACTCGGCGATGCCCGAGGGCGTCGCCGGCGTGCGGGTCTCGCTCGACAAGTGGACCGCGCAGCACAGCGCGTACCTGACGTCGACGACGATCAACCCGGCGTCGATCGCGATCTCGGGCGATCTGCGCGGGTTCCGCATCCCCGAGTTCGCGGCGGTCCAGCACAAGGGCGAGACCCTGATGGGCGGCGGCGTCGCGGTCGATGTGTTCCTGCCGCTGATCAAGGGCACCAAGGACAACAAGGACAACTCGCTCGCGGTCACCGGCGAGCTGAGCATCGGCAAGGGCACGAGCGACATGTACACGGCGCTCGGCGCGGCGGGCACCGCCAACGCGGCGATCCCGGCGGCGCCCGTGGTCCCGCCGGCCACGCCCGCGGCGCCGACCGCGTACCCGTCGAACTTCGACCCGGGCCTCGCGGCGGTCGACGCGCTGGGTCACGCCGAGCTGATCAAGTGGACCACGTGGGCCGCCGGGGCCGAGTACTACGCGCCCGGCACCGACGGCCGGCTCGGCCTGTTCTTCAACTACCAGCACTCGCAGTCGGCCAACGCCAAGCACGTCGGCACCGCGGCGATGGTCGGCACGGTCACGCAGGCGTCGGCCGACGCCGCGCGCGCCAAGATCCGCGATCAGGAAGACCTGTTCGAG
>DASWOO010001139.1:0-2886 GCA_036404335.1 Kofleriaceae bacterium | reverse complement strand
CTGCGCGTGGTGTCGCCGATGCGCGGCCAGTGCGTGCCGGCGACCGGCGGACGGGTGATCGCCGCGGCCGAGTACGACGCCGGCGAGCCGATCGTCACCGCCCGGATCGACTGCGCGACGCCGATCGCGATGCGCTACGCCGGCGGCTGGGCATGGCAGGCCGAGCTGCCGCCGCTCGCGCCCGGCGCGCACAGCATGATCGTCGAGGATCACGCCGGCCGCGCCAGCCACGCGCTCGGCTTCGAGGTCTGCGCGCCGGGCGATGCGCCCGCGGCCGGGCCCGACTGGCCGCAGGTCGGCGGCAGCGTCGATCACGCCGGCGCGCGCGACCACGAGCTGCCGCCGCCGGTGATCCAGCGCTGGGCGACGCCGATCGGCGGCCACGTGCTGCAGGCCGCGCCGATCATCGCCGGCGGCAGCGTCTACGTGACGGCGACCGACCAGGCGAGCGGCGACACCGGCGGCGTGGCCGCGCTCGACCTGGCGACCGGCGCGCTGCGCTGGCGGGCGCCGACCGCGGTGCAGCTGCGCGGCGGGCCGGCGCTGGTGTCGGACGCGGTCGTCGTCGCGCAGGTCGACGGCACGGTGCTCGGGCTCGACGCCGCGACCGGCGCGCCGCGCTGGCGGACCGAGCTGGGCGCCGGGGTGACCCCGGGCGCGGCGGTGATCGACGCGTCGCCGGCGGTCGACGACGACGACGTGCTGATCGGCAACCAGCGACGGATGGCGGCGATCGGCGGCGCGCGCGGCGAGATGGCGTGGTCGGTCGATCCGGTGCCGCAGGGCGAGGACAGCGAGTCGCTGGCGGCGATCGCGGTCGGCGACGGCATCGCGGTCGGCGCGTTCAACCGCGCGTTCGGTGGGCTCGGCGCGTGGGACCGGATGACCGGCGCGCCGCGCTGGCGGGTCGAGAGCGAGCTGACCACGGCGATCAACGCCTCGCCGGTGATCGGCGGCGGCCTGGTTTACGTCGTCAACGGCATCGACGAGGTGTTCGCGCTCGAGCTCGCGACCGGCGCGCTGCGCTGGCAGATCAAGCTCGACCCGGCCGGGTTCGACTGGGGCCACGCCACGGTCGGCGCGCCGGCGCTGGCCAAGGGCATCCTGGTGGTGCCGACGCTGTATCGCGATCTGGTCGCGCTCGACGCGACGACCGGCATGGAGCTGTGGCGGCACGCCGGCGTGCCGAGCCCGGTGCGGTCGACGCACTATCGCGGCGCGGCCGAGGCGGGCTACGAGGCGTCGCCGGTGATCACCGGGGACCTGGTGTGGGCGGCGGACACCGCCGGCACGCTGACCGCGATCGACCTGCACACCGGCGCCGGGCTCTGGCACACGGCGCTCGGCGCGCCGGTGATGGCCGGGCTGGCGGTCAGCGGCGACTGGCTGATCGCGGCGACCTACGACGGCGTGGTCCACGCGTTCACCGCGGCGGCGGCCGAGCCCGCGCTCGTGCCAGCGGTGTCGTGCACCGAGCAGGCCGACGGCGGCTGCTGCTCGACCGGCGGCGGCCCGGCGGGGCCGTTCGCGCTCATGCTGATCGTCGGCGTCGCCACGCGGCGGCGGCGAGCATGATCAGCAGCGACGCGGCGTAGCCGGCGAGCAGCGCGCGAAAGCCGGGCGGCGCGAACCGCCAGCGCAGCTCGTGGTGGCCCGGGCCGACCAGCGCGGCGCGCAGCACGGTGTTGGCGACGAGCGAGGTCGCGGGTGCGCCGTCGACCTCGACGGTCCAGCCGGGGAACGCGAGCTCGGCGAGCACGGCGATCCCGGCGCGCGGCGCGTCGACCGCCACGACGATCTCGTCGGGCGCGTAGGAGATCACGGCGCCGGTCGTCGAGCCTGGCGTGGCCGACGCGAGCGCCGCCAGCGCCGGGGCGCGCGCCAGCTGGTCCGCCGCGAGCACGGCGCGCGGGCGCGAGCCGTCGGGCTGCTCGATCGCGCGGACGTCGGCCAGGGCGCGCTTGGCGTCGGCCTCGAGCTGGACCGCGCCGTACCACGCGATCAGCGGCGCCGGGTGCACGGCCTCGAACACGTGGTCGCCGCGGTCGACGAACGCCGGGTGGTTGGCGAGCGGCGGCACGAAGCTCATCTGCTGCCCGAACCGGAAGTGATCGCGCTGCAGCACGTAGCGCACGTTGAAGTCGGTGAGGATCGCCGGGTCGTGCTTGGCGTAGTCCAGGATCTCGAGGTACGGCCGGTATGTCAGCGGATCGACCGCGGGGTAGCCGCGAAAGTCGCGCACGCCGCGGCGCTGGCCGACGCGCTCGCCGAGCACGAACTCGTCGTACAGCCGCCAGCGATCGCGCACGCCGTCGAGCCCGGCGAGCACGGCGTCGTCGGTGTCGTGCCGCCGGCGCGGGTCGCCCGCGGGCGGCGCATCGGGCCGGTGTACGAAGCTCGGCGCGTCGTTCAGCACGACGAGCACGAGCAGCGCGGTGCACGCGGCGCCGAGCCGCGGCACGAGCACCGCGAGCGCGATCAGCGCGCCCGGGATCACCATCGCCGCGATCGACCACCACGCCGGCCGGGCCTGGCTCGTGCCGTGGCGCAGCACCACGATCAGCGAGGCGAGCGCGCTGGCGCCGACCGCGACCAGCGACGTCCGCGCCCGCGCGCGGCCGAGCCCCGCCGCGCCGTACGCCGCCGCCGCCGCCAGCCCCCACGCCGCGAGCAGCTTGTAGCGCCCGGGGATCCGCAGCAGTCCAAAGCCCGGCACGTGGCGCACGAGCCACGGCAGCACCGGCATGGTCGCGCCCGACGCCAGCACCAGGCCGAGCACGGCGACCAGCGCGAACAGCTGGGGCGCGCCGCCGTCGCGCCGTGGCTGGATCAGCGCGCACGCCGCGAGCAGGGCGATCGCCGCGCCGACGTACATCTCGGGGAACC
>DASWOO010001138.1:0-3609 GCA_036404335.1 Kofleriaceae bacterium | reverse complement strand
CGGTCGAGTCGACGAGCCGGACCTGGATCTGATCCGGCTCGATCGGCACGCCGGTACCCGGCGGCGTGCCTGAACCGCCGTCGGTGCCAGTGCCGTGATTGCCATTCCCATGGTTGCCATTGCCGCCGCCACCGCCATTGCCACCACCACCATTGCCGCCGCCACCACGGCCACCATTGCCATTGCCACCGGCGGCGCTGCTGCCACCGCCGCCGCCGGCGCCGCCGCTCACCCCGCCGTCCTCGCCGACGATCACGTTGGTCGAGCCTTCGACCAGCTGGCCGATGCCGCCGCAGTGGCGGTTCTGATCGCCCAGCCGGTGCGCGCCCTTGCCGTTGATGAACACCGTCAAGCTGCCCCGCGTCGCGGTCCAGGTGTTCGGGCCGCAGCACGCGGCGTGGATGCCCGGGTCGTCGACGCGCAGCGCCGGACGCTTGTTCACGTTGACGTCCGGCGAGCCGGCGATCGCCGGGCCGATCGCCGGGTGAGGGCACGCCGGGCAGCCGTGCACGTCGACCGGCACGTTGGCTTTGTCTCCGAGTCTTCCCTGTCCTGGCACTATGAATATCCGGGGACGCGTGAGTCCCCACTGTCTTCTACGTTGGGCTGCGAAAATCTTCGCGCCTATTTTCGTAGCAATCGCGCTCAGTGACGCCGCGTGACACGGGCTGCTCTGGCTCATCGAACTGAGGCCGCGACGCCGGCGCCGCGGCCTGAGAGATGCACCGGGATCAACCATGCGGTCCATGCTCGTCCTGTCCACGGTGTTGGCGTCGGCCTGCGCAGGCACGCTCGATCCGGCACCCAAGCCGGCGGCCCCGCGCCCGTCCGAATCGGTCGCGAGCACCAATGGGTACAGCTGCGGTGACACGGTCGCCAACGATCAGCTGACCACCGGCGGCAAGCCGGTCGCCTGGGCGACGCCGTGCTGGGACACCGGCGAGGAGAAGATCGCGCACGACGAGTACATGTCCGATCTCGCCGAGGCGCGCGCCGCGGCCGATGACCGTAGCGTGGACGCCCAGGCAACCTCCGACGAGCGCACGGCCTGCCACGGCCTGTCGGAGCGCGAGCTCGAGCACACGCCGTTCAGCCACCGCCGCGAGATCGCCGAGGTCATCCCGCACCGCCAGGCCGACAACGTCCGCGGCGTGCGCATCATCTGGAAGCCGGTGCCCGGGCTCAGCGCGTCATGGATGCGCCAGGCGATCTCGTGTCACCGCGCCAGGTTCGCGCGGCTCGGCGAGCCGGCGATCTACTTCCCCGACGACCCGACCCTGGTCTCGCACGCGATGGTCAGCGTCGAGGAGCACGCCGGCCACCTCGAGGTGCTGGTCGAGACCAGCAATGATACGGACGGCCAGATCGCGCTCGACCGCGCGCAGAATCTGCTCCGCCCCAATCACGGCAAGCCCAAGCTCGGCGTCAAGGCCGCGCTCCGCTAGGCAGGCGGGCGCGCCAGCGGCGCGCACTGCGTCGTGCCGCGCGCATGGCCGACGCCGGCGATCGGCAACGTGATCGTGAACCGGGTGCCGGCGCCGACCGTGCTGTGGACGTCGAGCTGGCCGTGGTGCTTGTCGACGACGACCGCGCGGGCGATCGCCAGGCCCTGGCCGGTGCCCTTGCCGATCTCCTTGGTCGTGAAGAACGGATCGTAGATCTTGTCGATCACGGCCGCGGGGATGCCGCAGCCGTTGTCCTCGATGATGATCTGGACCTTGTCGCGCGCGGCGCGGGTCCGGACGGTGATCTTGCCCATCGTCTCGCGCCGCTGGGCCTCGATCGCGTGCGCGGCGTTGACCACGATGTTGAGCACGACCTGGTTGAGCTCGCCGACGTGGCAGGTGACCAGCGGTAGCTCTGCGAATTCGGTCTCGAGCTCGGCGACGTACTTGTACTCGGTGTGCGCGACGGTCAGCGTGCTGGTGATCGCGCGGTTGAGATCGGCGGGCGCCTGCTCGACGCGGTCGGGATAGGCGAACTCCTTCATCGCGCGCACGATGTCGGTCACCCGGGTCAGGCCCTGCAGCGAGCGCTGGATCGCGAGCGGCAGCTGCTCCATCAGGTAGCCGAGCTCGAGCTCGGCCTCGCGCGCGGCGCGCCGGGCGAGCGCCTGATCGATCGTCAGCCGGCGGTGGGCGAGGCCGTCGAGCAGCTCGCGGTCGAGCCGGACGACGGAGGTCAGCTCCTCGCTGGCGGTCTCGAGGAACCCGCAGCTGTCGCTGACGAACTGGACCGGCGTGTTGATCTCGTGGGCGATGCCCGACGCGAGCCGGCCGACTGATTCGAGCTTCTGCGCCTGGCGCAGCTCGACCTCCATCGCCGAGCGGTGCTTCATCTCCAGCTTCAGCTGGCGGTTGGCGTCGCTCAGCGCGGTGGTCCTCGCTATCACGCGCTGCTCGAGCTCGTGGTTGGCGCGCGCGAGCTGCTCCTCGATCCCGGTCAGCTCGGCGACGGTCTGGTGCAGCCGCGCGCGATCGGCCCGGGCGCCCTCGAGCGTCGCCTGCAGCTGGCGGGCGAGCGAGCGCGCGATCAGGTACGCGGCGCCCGCGCTGCCGGCGATCACCACGCCGGCGGCGAGCACCGCGGCCCGCGGCAGCTGGCCCTGGTAGACCTCGAGCACGCCGACCAGGAGCGCGACCACCCCGGCGATCATCGCGCTCAGCACGAGCGACGGGGTCGGTAGCAACCCGGGCGCAGCGCGCAGCACGGTCACGGAGCTATGTATCGGCCGCGCCGCCCGCCGGCTGAGAGGTCTCGATCACCAGACGCTGCAGCGCTTGGCCGGCGCCATCGGCGCGCCGGCGGCGCACTTGAACGCCGGGCCGAACCCGGGCTGATTGACGATCACGCCGTTGACCCGCCACCTCGGCGGCGAGTGTGGGTTGGCGTGCGCGCTGGTCTCCAGCGCCTCGTCGGTCAGCTTCTCGCACCACGACTGGCCATAGGCCAGGAAGTACAGCTGATCATCGGTGAAGCCCTCGACCACCGCGGGCGGCGGCGGCGACTGCTGGGTCTTCCACGCCTGGTACGCCTGGAACGCGAGCTTGACCCCGCCGTTATCGGCGAGGTTCTCGCCCTCGGTCAGCTTGCCGTCGAGGTGGACCTTGGGCACCGCCTCGTACTTGGTGTACTGGTCGACCACGCACTGCGCCGCGGTCGTGAACTTCTGCTTGGTCGCCGGCGTCCACCACTCGCGCAGGTTGCCGTCGGCGTCGAACTGCCGGCCCTGGTCGTCGAAGCCGTGGGTCATCTCGTGGCCGATCGTGCCGCCGCCGGTCGAGCCGAAGTTGACCGCGGGGTGGAACGTCGCGCCGAAGAACGGCGGCTGGAGCTGGCCGGCCGGCAGCGCGATCTCGTTGAGCGACGGGTCGTAGTACGCGTTGACCGTCGGCGGCGTCATGGTCCACTCCTTGCGATCGATCGGCTTGCCGATCTTGGCGAGCTGGCGCGCGAGCTCGAACTTGCTCGCGGTCTGGACGTTGGCCGCGTAGTCGGTCCGCACGACCTCGAAGTCGTACTTGCGCCACTGCTCGGGAAAGCCGACCAGATAGGCCATCTTGTCGAGCTTCTGCTTGGCGGCGCCGCGGGTCGCGTCGTCCATCCACG
>DASWOO010001137.1:0-4090 GCA_036404335.1 Kofleriaceae bacterium | reverse complement strand
ATCGGCTGGCCGAACGTCCGCCGGTCATGGGCGTAGGCCACCGCCGCCTCGAACGCCATGCGCGCGATGCCGATCGCCTGCGACGCGATACCGATCCGGCCACCGTCGAGCGCGATCATCGCCAGCGCGAACCCGCCGCCGGGCTTGCCCAGGATCGCGTCGTCGCCGACCTCGACGTCCTCGAGCACGACCTGCGCCGTGGTCGAGCCATGCAGGCCGAGCTTGTCCTCGAGCCGCGTCGAGCGCAGCCCGGGGGCGTCACCCGGCACGACGAACGCGGAGATGCCGCGGTGGCCCGCGCTCGGGTCGGTCATCGCCCACACGACCATGCAGCCGGCGTGATCGCCGCTGGTGATCCACTGCTTGGTGCCGGTGATCCGCCAGCGATCACCGTGCTTGACCGCGACGGTCCGCATCGCCGCCGGATCGGAGCCGGCGTCCGGCTCGCTCAGCGCGAACGCGCCGCACACCAGCTCGCCCGAGGCGATGCGCGGCACCCACGTCGCCGCGAGCGCCTCGCTGGCGTGGTTGGCGATCAGCTCGGCGACCATGTTGGTCACCGAGGTCGCGACCGCGACCGCCGCGTCGCCCCGCGCGATCTCCTGCATCGCCAGCGAGTACGCCACCGTGCCCGCGCCGGCCCCGCCGAGCGCCTCGGGCACCGAGATCCCGAGCAGGCCCAGCTGGCCCAGCTCCTTGAGCTCCGCGGCCGGGAACTGGCCGGACACGTCGCGCGCAGCAGCCCTGGGCGCGAGCACGCGCTCCGCGACCTCGCGCGCCATGCGCTGGATCAGCAGCTGCTCTTCGCTGGGCTCGAAGTCCATGGAACCCGACGCTACATCGCCTCGAAGCCGTACGTGTACGACGTCGTGAACGGCTTGGGCAGCTCGGGGAACTGGATCTCCCGGATATGGTTCGTGACGCACTCGCTCAGCGTCTTGGACTCCAGGTTGGTGCGCACGACCTTGATGCTGTCGGCCTTGCCCGAGATGCCGATCGCGATCTCGACGGTGATCTTGCCGCGCGAGGACTTGGGCAGCTCCTTGTTATCCACGGCGACCGCGAGGCAGTGCGACACGATCGTCCGCTTGCGGTCGAGGTCGCGGTTGATCTCGTCCATCTTGTCGGGCGGCACCTGATCGCTCGCGTTCCCCGACTCGCCGGGCAGCGGGGGCTCCGCCGGCGCCGGCGTGGTGTCCGGCTTGGCGCCGCCGCCACACGCGGTGAGCGCGAGGCACATCAGGATCATCGTCTTCGTCGTCTTCATCGCTCAGCCGCCCTTTGCCAGGTAACCGGCGATCACCAGCCGCTGGATCTCGCTCGTGCCCTCGTAGATCTCGGTGATCTTGGCGTCGCGGAAGTGCCGCTCGACCGGGAACTCGGTGACGTAGCCGTTGCCGCCGAAGATCTGGATCGCCTCGCGCGCCGCCTTGTTGGCGATGTCCGACGCGTACAGCTTGGCCATCGCGGCCTCCTTGCCGTACGGCTTCTTGTTGTCCTTGAGCCACGCGGCGCGCAGCGCGAGCAGCCGCGCGGCGTCGAGCTCGGTCGCCATGTCGGCCAGCTTGAACTGGATCGCCTGGTGCTGCGCGATCGGCTTGCCGAACGTCCGGCGCTGCTGGGCGTAGGCCAGCGAGTCCTCGAGCGCGGAGCGCGCGATGCCGATCGCCTGCGCGGCGATGCCGATCCGGCCGCCGTCGAGCGTCGACATCGCGACCCGGAACCCGCCGCCGACCTCGCCGAGCACGGCGTCGTCCGGCAGCCGGACGTCGTCGAGGTAGATCTGGGACGACTTGCTGCCGCGGATCCCGAGCTTGTCGTCGGGCGTGCCGGCGCGAACGCCCTTGGTCTTCATCGGCAGGATGAACGCGGTGATGCCCTTGTGGCCCGCGGCCTGGTCGTTCATCGTGAACAGCACGCAGGCGTCGGCGACCGGGCCGTTGGTGATCCAGTTCTTGGTGCCGTTGATCACCCAGCCATCGCCGTCCTTCACGGCGACGGTCTTCTGCGCCGCCGCGTCGCTGCCGGCCTCTGGCTCGCTCAGCGCGAAGCAGCCGAGCAGCTTGCCCGACGCCAGCGGCGTCAGCCACTCCTGCTTCTGCGCCTCGGTGCCGAACCGGTTGATCGGATCGCACACCAGCGAGTTGTTGACGCTCATGATCACGCCGGTCGACGCGCACGCCCGCGAGATCTCCTCCATCGCGAGGACGTACGAGATGTGGTCGAAGCCGGAGCCGCCATACGCCTCGGGCACGGCGATCCCCAGGAACCCGAGCTCGGCCATGCGCTTGACCAGCTCGGTCGGGTGGCGGTGCTCGCGATCGATCTCGGCTGCCTTGGGCAACACCTCGTCGGTGGCGAAGTCGTGCGCGGTGCGCTGGACGGCGGCCTGCTCTTCGGTCAGCGAGAACTGCATCGGCTTATTGCCCCTTGAACTGCGCCGAGCGACGTGGCTTGGCGAGGAACGCCGACATACCCTCTTTTTGATCGGCGGTCGAGAACAACAGCCCGAAGCTGGCCTGCTCGAGCGCGAGCGCGTGGTCCAGCGTCATCGACTGGCCGAGGTGAACCAGCCGCTTGACCTCGGCGACCGCGAGCGGGCCGTTCGCGGCGATCCGGCTCGCGAGCTCGCGGACCTTGCCGAGCAGCTCGGCGTGGGGCACGACCGCGTCGGCCAGGCCGATGCGCAGCGCCTCGGCGGCGTCGATCGTGTCGCCGGTCATGCACAGCTCCTTGGTCTTGGCCACGCCGACCCGGCGGGCGAGCCGCTGGGTGCCGCCGAAGCCCGGGATCACGCCGAGCTTGACCTCGGGCTGGCCGAACTTGGCCCGGTCCGACGCGTAGATAAAGTCGCAGGCCAGCGCCAGCTCGCAGCCGCCGCCGAGCGCGAAGCCGTTGACCGCCGCGATCCACGGCTTCTCCGACGACTCGATCGCCTGGGCCATCGCGCCGCCCATCCCGGCGAACGCCTGGGCCTGCAGCGCGGTCAGCTCCTGCATCTCGGCGATGTCGGCGCCGGCGACGAACGCCTTGTCGCCCGCGCCGGTCAGGATCACCGCGCGCAGGTCCGTCGAGATCTCGAGCTCGCCCGCGGCCGCGGTCAGCTCGGCCATGACCTTGGACGACAGCGCGTTGAGCGCCGCCTCGCGCGCGATCGTCACGATCGCCAGGGGGCCCTCGATCGCGATGCGCAGGGTCTCGAACGCTTCGTAGGACATGTTCAGCCTTTCTTCTGGCCTTGCGAGTCGTATTCGTAGAACCCGCGGCCGACCTTCTTGCCGAGCCAACCGGCGGCGACGTACTGGCGGAGCAGCGGGCACGGCCGGTACTTGTCGTCGCCCAGCTCCCGGTGCAGGACCTCGGCGATCGCCAGGCAGGTGTCGAGGCCGATCAGGTCGGCGAGCGCCAGCGGGCCCATCGGGTGGTTGAGGCCGAGCTGGACGCCAGTGTCGATGTCGGCCGCGGTGCCCAGGCCCTCGTACAGGCCGTAGCAGGCCTCGTTGAGCAGCGGGATCAGCATGCGGTTGACGATGAACCCGGGGATGTCGCGCGCGCCGATCGTCGTCTTGCCGAACCGGTGGGCGAGCGCGACCGTGGTGTCGTAGGTCGCCTGGCTGGTCGGCAGGCCGCGGACGATCTCGACGAGCTTCATGACCGGCACCGGGTTCATGAAGTGCATGCCGATCACGCGGTCGGGCCGGCCCGACGCCGACGCGATCTTGGTGATCGAGATCGACGACGTGTTCGACGCCAGGATCGCCTGGTCCTTGCAGACCTCGCCCAGGCTCTTGAAGATGCCGAGCTTGAGATCCTCGCGCTCGGGCGCCGCCTCGATCACGACGTCGCAGTCGTGCAGATCGCGGTGGCCCTGCCCGGCCTTGAGGTGGCCGAGCGTCTGATCGCGCGACCCGGGGTCGAGCTTGCCGCGCTCGACCAGCCGGTCGAGCTGCTTCTTGATCTTGCCGATGCCGCCCTGCGCGAAGTCGGGCGCGGCGTCGACGATCAGCACGTCGATGCCGGCCTGGGCCGCGACCTGGGCGATGCCCTGGCCCATCTGGCCGGCGCCGACGACGCCGAGCTTGTGAACCGC
>DASWOO010001136.1:0-2311 GCA_036404335.1 Kofleriaceae bacterium | reverse complement strand
CGCGGCGAGTCTACACGACCCACCGGCGGTCGCGTTTGCGCAGCCGGCGCGCCGTCTGGTTGATCGGGTAGACAGTCGCGCGAATACCGTTCCGGAAGCCGAGCGGCCGGAGCCCACGACCCTGGCGAAACAGGGATGCGCGGAACCGCGGGTCACCGGCCCGGCGCGCGCGCAGCACGAGCTCGCCGAGCCGCTGATCGCCGGCGGTCAGCGCGAAGCGCGCGGCGTCGCGGCCGATCGCCGTGTCGAGCCGCGCCAGGCGATCTTCGTCGGGAAACGCGCCGGCGTCGCGGATCGGTTCGAGCCGCAGCACGGCCGCGCCGAGGCCCGGGATCCACCACGGCGCCACGCTGGCGTAGCGGTTCGCGAGGTAGTCATCCGCGCGCGTGTGCTGCACCGCGCGGCCGAGTGTGAAAAACGATTCGAAGGTTCCGAATAACAGATCCTGATCGCCCTCGCGGGGATCGCGGCTCGCGCGCCGCTGGAGTCGGAGCGCGAGTCCGAGAATGTCCGACCGGGCATGCTGACCCGCGGTCGCTCCCGACAGCCGGACCAGCGCCGGGCCTGCCAGCGCTTGATAGCGGCCGGTGGCCAGGAGCTCGGCGTCGACCAGCACGCCCTCGGCGTGGACCGCGCGCCGGCCGCGCGCGAAGCTGACCGGCGCGAGCACGAGCGCGATCGGCAGGCCGATCACGGCGCCGAGCAGGAACAGGAGGCCGAGGCCGGCGAGGGCGAGGAAGCGCAGGCCGCGAGCTTACAGCGCCTTGCCGGTGTTGTACGCGTCGTTGAAGTGCGTGTAGTACGCGTCGTAGACCGGGTGCGTGGTGCCGGTCTCGGCCGCGAGCTTGACGAAGATCTCGTCGTACGAGTGCGCCGAGCTGCCGCTGAGGTTGTGCGAGCCGGTGAACGCCCGGTACTCGTACGTCGAGCCGACCTTGCCGTAGATCAGGAACGCCTTGTCGTGGATCGGCATGTGGTGCACCGGGATGCCCGCGCCCTTGAGCGCCTTGAGCGCGTCGGGCTCGACGGTGTCGGCCACGACCCAGACGTGGCAGCCGCCCTTCTGCATCTTGATGATCTGGTTGACGACCGGCATCCGGCTATCGCGGATCGAGGCCTGCATCACCCGGACGCGGCAGTCGGCGTCGGGGGTGAAGTCGTCGAGCCGGTTGACGACCAGGTCGGTGCTCGCCTCGGGCGAGGCGTAGACGTCGGCCGCCGTCGCCAGGAAGTGGCCGCGCCCGCTGTTCGGATCGTAGTAGTCGGCGTAGCGCTTCTGGGCGTACAGATCGCCGAGGTAGCTCTGCAGCTGGCTGTAGAGCGAGGCGTCGCCGTAGATCGTCGCGGTGTTGTTGTAGAGATTCTCGCCGCTGGCGTAGGTCTGGTTGGCCGAGCCGAGCCACACGACGTTGCTCGAGGTCGCGCCGTCGGGCGCGGTCGCCTTGCTGAACACGAACAGCTTGGTGTGCGAGATCGCGTCGTCGGCGGTCGAGATGCACGACGTGTTGTTCGAGTGCTTGCAGTAGACCTTGTGGGTCAGCTTGTCGAGGTAGCTGGTCTTGGACGAATCGGTCGAGTCGGCGACGCCGCCGTCGGTCGACAGATAGACCGTGACGCCGCGGGTCTGGGCGTCGAGCAGCGCCTTGGCGACGCCGTCGACCGAGATGCTGTAGATGTGGCCGTCGATCCGGCCGCCGGCCGGCACGGTGCCGATCAGGCGGGTCAGCTCGTCGACGGCGTTCGAGTCGGTGCCGACCGAGCCCTTGCACGGCTTGTCGGGGCGGGTGAAGTACAGCCACGTCGAATAGCCGGCGAGCGCGACGTGGGCGATACAGCCCGGCGTCTGGGTCACCGCGGCCGAGACCTGGCCCAGCTCGGCCGCGTCGTCGTCGGAGGGCTGGTCCTGTGCGGTGGCACACGACACCGCGCCGAACAGCGCGAGCAGGGAGAGAGTGGTGCGTTGCATGGTCGGCACCGAGAGCACGAAGCGGGCCGCCGGCCGCTCCACAAATGACGCGGTGTTGCACGCGCGCGGGTGGTGAAGTGCGGACGCGCGTGTGCACTCACCCGTGCACAGACCCGTGTGTCGAGTGTTGTAGCGCACGGTCCGTTGGGCGTACGGTCGCGGCGATGACCTCGAGGCTGCGCGCGCGATCCCGGCTCCTGACGATGATGGTGATGGGGCTCGCAGCGCTGGCGACCGCATGCAAGCCGCGCGCGGCCCATACCGCCGACCGTGACGAGATCCTCATCGGCGCGACCCTGCCGCTGACCGGCGCCGAGTCGCGGGTCGGCGGGTTCTTCAAGGAGG
>DASWOO010001135.1:0-3834 GCA_036404335.1 Kofleriaceae bacterium | reverse complement strand
CCGGTGGATCGCCACGCGCCACCGGCTGATCCTGCCGTTCCACGTCCACGGCGCGCGCGGCGTGCTGGTCGCGCGCGGCGTGCATGGCGAGCCGCCCGGGCTGACCGGCCCCTTGCTCGTGCTCGTCGGCGGCGTGATCATCCTCGTGATCGGCGCGCTGCTCACCGCGCGCTGGATCATCCGGCCGATCGATCGGCTGTCGCGCACCGCGCGCGCGCTCGGCTCCGGCGACCTGACCGCGCGCAGCCGGCTCGACCGCGCCGACGAGATCGGCGAGCTCGGCCACCGGTTCGACGAGATGGCCGAGCGGATCTCGAGCCTGCTGGTCACCGAGAAGGAGCTGCTCGCCAACGTCGCCCACGAGCTGCGCACCCCGCTGACCCGGATCGGCGTCGCGCTCGACCTGGCCAACGAGGGCGACGCCGAGGCCGCGCGCGCGTCGATCATCGAGATCGCCGTCGACGTGTCCGAGCTCGAGACCATCGTCGACGACATCCTGACCGCGATGCGCTTCGAGATCGCGCCCGGCAAGGGCCCCGCCCAGCTGCCGCTGCGCCGCGCCGTGGTCCCCGCCGGCGAGATCGCCACGGCCGCCACCGAGCGGATGCGCGTCCGCCACGCCAACCGCCCGTTCGACGTCTCGATCGCCGACGACCTGCCGCCGATCTACGCCGACCCCGTGCTGTTCCGCCGCGTGATCGACAACCTGCTCGAGAACGCCCACAAGTACTCGCCGGACCTCGACGCCAAGATCACCTTGTCGGTCACCCGCGACGCCGACGACGTCATCTTCGAGGTCCGCGACCGCGGCGTCGGCATCTCCGCCGAGGACCTGCCCCGGATCTTCACCGCCTTCTTCCGCGGCGAGCGCAGCCGGTCGCGCGAGACCGGCGGCGTCGGCCTCGGCCTGACCCTCGCGCGCCGCATCGTCGAGGCCCACGCCGGCACGATCGACGTCACCAGCGCCGTCAACGTCGGCACCGCCGTCCGGGTCTCGATCCCCGCGCAGGCATGAGTGCCCGGGTGGCGAACGGGTAACGAACGCGATCAGACCGGCGCGACGTACTCCACGGCACCGCTGAAGTCGTCGATCACGACCTCGACCGGGTACCAGTAGCAGTTCTCGACATCGTCATCGTCGATGTAGCAGTAGCCGTCGTACGCGTAGAGCGTGTCGGCCGCGATCGGCGCGTCGACCATATCGAGCATCGCCACCTTGGTCTTGCTCTTGACCTTCTTGACCGCGACCTCGCCCTTCGTGGCGTGCTTGACGTGGAACGACTTGATCTTTCCGCCCTGGACCTCGGCGGAAGCCGTGTGCTTGCCGTTCCTGTGGACCTCGTGCGTGCCGTCCGTCTTGAGCTTGTCCTTGGTCATCGCGTGCGCGTCGTGGTGCCGGCTGGGCTTCTTCCCCTTGCCGTAGGCAACCCCGACGCACATGACGAGCCCGAGGGCGACGATGATGGTGAGCAAACGCTGCACGTTCTTCTTCATGCCTATCTCTCCTGAAGGTGGGCGCCTAGTACCGCGGAGTTCGAGGACAAGTTCAATAGTTGTTTCATTATCATCCCATCGCCGTGACGATTTCGACGCGCGGCACCATGACCAAGGCGCCGCGATCTGGCTGCGACCTAATAGGGTAGCGGGAGCGCGATGCCGAGCATCTGGGTCAGCGCGTCGTCGTCGCGCACGCGGCGGGCGATCTGGTAGGCGAGCGAGAGCGGGATGCGGGCGACGGTGAATCGCGCGGTGAGCTCGGCGCCGACCGCGGCGTGGAGGTTGACCGAGCGATCGATGGCGCCCGCGCCGAACAGCTCGAGGTCGAGCTCGCTGAGGAACGACGATGGCAGGAACCACAGGGTCGTCGCGGTGCCGCGGTCGATGATCAGCGGGTAGCGCCAGGACAGATTCGCGATCGCGGCGCGATCGGTGGCGATGCCGTAGTCCTCGTAGCCGCGCAGGACCTCGATGAACCGCAGGTTGGGCGGGAACGGCGTGTCGTCGTAGGACGGGGCGCTGGCGTTGCTGCTGTGGTCCCAGATCGTGGCGATGCCGGCGTCGCCGCCGAGCTGGAGCAAGTGGCTGTCGTCGCGGGCGAGGATCGCGCGGCCGCGGACGGTGAGCGTCAGGGTGTGCCGGGCGCCGAACGGCAGCGGCATGACGGCGCCGAGCTCGCCGCCGGTGTCGTAGATGTCGCCGGCGAACGTCGACAAGGCGTGCGGGTAGTAGCCGACCGCGGCGCGGGCGATCAGCGCGCGGCGGATGCCGGTGTACGGCGTGGTCTCGGCGGACAGCCAGTCGAGCGACATGACCGGGCCGCCGAGGTGGCGGCGCGGCCGGTCGAGCAGGCCATCGTAATCATCGGTGTAGACGCCGGTCAGCGCGGTCGCGAGCGAGTCGCGCCAGATCCGCGAGATCGACAGCGTGACGTCGCGGGTGCGACGCTCGTCGTGCTCGTTGGTCTCGTCGGTGCCGCCGACCCGGACCGAGTCGACCCAGTCGACGAAGCCGGCGGTCGCCAGGATCGTCCACGGCGCGAGCATATGATTCTGGTACTCGGCGTCGGCGCCCCAGTGGACGCGGTCGGACAGCGACTTGTCGTACTGGCCATAACCGGCGATCAACCAGCGCTGGAGATCGAGGCGATCGCCGCCGCCGAGCTGCACGCCGACGTGCGGCACGCCGCTGGCGATCTGGAGGATGATCGGCGCGTGCAGGGTCGGCACGAACAGCCGGTCCCACGCGTGGAACGGCTCGTCGGAGGTCACGATCGACGATCGGCCGGGCGCGAGCGGCGGCGCGTCTGCCACCGGCGCGCCGGCTTCCGGTGGCAGCTCCGCGGGCGGCGCGCCGGCGGCCGGCAGCGCCAGCTCGTCGACGGTCCACCGCCAGCCCTCGCGGTTGAGCAGCCGGATCGTGCCCCTCGCCGCGCGGGCGTTGAGCACGGTGTACGGCGCGTCGCTGACCGGCGTGCCCTCGATGAACACCTGGAACCGGGTGTCGACCACGCCGAGGTACATCGCCTGGCCGTCGTCGGTGAAGCTGGCGTCCCACACCGCCTGGCCCGGCGCGCCGCGCAGCTCGCGCAGCCGCTGCCCGGTCGCGGCGTCGATCACCCAGATCACGAAGGCGTGACCGTCCCAGACGTTGACCGCCAGCTGCGCCCCGTCGCGCGAGACCTGCGCCGCGAGCGCGTACGTGCCCGGCGCCATGTCGAGCAGCAGCTTGCGCTGGCGCGTGCGCAGGTCGAACGCCGCCAGGCTCCACCGGTCACCGTCGGCGACGCAGTGGTAGTAGATCGTCCCGCGCGGATCGATCGTCGCGCCGGGCCCCAGCTCGCTGGCGACCTCGGTCAGCTTGGTCTCGCCGCGCCGCCAGCGCAGCAGCCGCGTCACCTCGCGCGTGGTCGCCCGATCGATCGCGGTCAGCCAGACCTCGCGGCCATCGGCCGTGACCGACAGCCCCGAGATCGCCAGCGGGTCGGCCTCGACCAGGGTGCGCGGCGGCATGATGTCGATGAGGCCGATCGACGCCAGGTCGCGGCCGTCCGGATCCCGGACGGTCAGCGTGACCGGCGCGTCGACGTCGCCCGAGACCCAGGCCTCGGTGCCGTCGCGGCCGCGGGCGTAGCGCGCGTCGTTGCCGAGCTCGACCAGCGCGCGCTGCCCCGCCGGCCGCAGCCGCACCGGGAAGGTCCTGGCGTGCCAGGCGTCGAACCGGTCGAGCAGGTCGCCGAGCGACGCGCCGAACCCGGCCTTGAACGCCAGCGGCGTGAACAGCCCGGTGACCGCGCCGGCCTGGCTGGCGATCGTCTTCCACACCGCCGGCTCGCCG
>DASWOO010001134.1:0-3655 GCA_036404335.1 Kofleriaceae bacterium | reverse complement strand
GAACGCGGTCAGGAACGTGCGCAGCCGGTTCGACCGCAGCGTCGCCCACACCTCTTGCCAGTTATCGAGATCGAACATGCCGGGCTCCGATCACTGGTCGCGCAGCGCGTGGATCGGGTTGACCCGCGCGGCGGCGCGGGCGGGGAAGTACCCGGCGAGCGCGCCGGCGATGACCAGGCCGAACGCGGCGAGCACCGCGACCCGGAGGTCGACCGCGGGGTTGCGCATGAACTCGTTCTGCACGTTGCGCGCGACCAGCTCGAGCAGCGCGACGCCGGCCGACATCCCGGTGAGCCCGGCGAGCCCGGTCAGGAAGATCGCCTCCTGGATCACCATCGCGATGATCGACGTCGGGGTCGCGCCGAGCGCCTTGCGCACGCCGATTTCCTTGGTCCGCTCCTTCACCGCGATCATCATGATGTTCGACACGCCGACCACGCCGGCCGCCAGGGTGCCCAGGCCGATCACCAGCACGAACGTCGACACCAGCCAGAACAGCTTGCCGAACCGCTCCGAGACCTCGGCGGTCGAGTGGACGTGCACCGCCTGCTTGTCGCCGGCGTCGAACTGGTGGCGCTCGGCGAGCTCGCCGATGATCTCGTTGCCGATGTCCTTGGCCTGGTCCGCGGTCGCGGTGCCGACGCCGAACTGGATCATGCCGAGGTGATCGGCGCCGTTGAACGACAGCTGCGCGGTCGACACCGGGATGTACAGCTCGCGCTCCTGCTCGGGGCCGCCCTCGTCCCTGAACACGCCGATGACCTCGAACGGCACCCCGGCGACGTTGATCCAGTCGCCGATCGCGTTCTCGCCGGCCTCGAACAGGAAGTCGCGCACCGCCTGGCCGATGACCACGACCTTGCGCCGGTTGGCGACGTCGGAGCTGTTGAGGAACCGGCCCGCGGCCATGAGGTGGCCAGCGAAGAATAGCGCGTCGGGATGGACGGCGTTGATCCCGAACGAGTTGGTCTTGCCGTTGCGCCGGGTCAGCATCGCGCCGCCGCCGAGCTGGCTGCCGCCCTTCATGTAGAACTGGCCGGAGCTGCGGTCGACGCCGGGCGCGGCGGCGCCGGGCAGCTTGATCGCCGTGGCGCGGTCGTAGTCGCGGTTCTCGAACGTGACCTTGCGGCCGACGTCGTAGCCGTTGTGGGCGACGCTGGTCTTGCCGGCGAACAGCATGACCGCGTTGATCGAGTCGCGGTTGAACTCGTGGCGCAGGCCGGCGTCGAGGCCGCGGCCCAGGCCCAGGAGGAACACCAGCACGAAGATGCCCCACGCCACGCTGATCATCGTCAGCGCGGTCCGCAGCTTGTTGCGCCGGATCGTGTCGAGGACCTCGAGCCAGCGGTCGAGCGACACCAGGTCGCGCCACTGCACGATCATGATGCCGGTGATCCGCAGCATGGTGATCAGGAGGAACACCAGCGCGGCGAACACGCCGAGCCCGAGCGCGATGCCGACGACCGCGATCACGAGGCCTCGCTGGCGTCTGCGGAACCCACGGCCGCGGGCGCGGCGCCCTCGGCCGCCGACGCGGCGACCTCGGCCGCCGACATCACCTTGCCGTCCTTGAGCCGGATCGTCCGCTGGCAGCGCGCGGCGACCTCGGCGTCGTGGGTCACGATCACCACGGTGATCCCGCTGCGATGGATCTCCGACAGCAGATCCATGATCTGCCGCGAGGTCTGGCTGTCGAGCGCGCCGGTCGGCTCGTCGGCGAGGATCAGCCGCGGCTTGCCGATCAACGCCCGGGCGATCGCGACGCGCTGCTTCTGGCCGCCGGACATCTCCGCCGGCGTGTGCTCGGCCCAGTCGCGCAGGCCGACCCGCTCGAGGTAGGTCAGCGCGATCTGGTTGCGCTTGCGGCGCGACACGCCCTGGTAGTAGAGCGGCAGCGCGACGTTCTCGAGCGCGGTCTTGAACGGCAGCAGGTTGAACGACTGGAACACGAAGCCGAGGAACCGGTTGCGATAGTTCGCCGCCTTGCGCTCGGTCAGGTCGCGGATCAGCGTGTCGCCCAGCCAGTACTCGCCGGCGTCGTAGTCATCGAGGATGCCCAGGATGTTGAGCAAGGTCGACTTGCCCGAGCCCGACGCGCCCATGATCGCGACGAACTCGCCGTCGCCGACCTCGACGTCGATGTCGCGCAGGACGTGCAGGCTGTGCGCGCCGACCTTGTAATACTTGTTGACCCTCGACAGCCTCAGCACGACGTCTCGAACGTAGCGCCAAGTGCACGCGGTCGCCAGCGCGGCGTGGGCGCTGACGCATGCGACAACCTGTGACAGTCCCTATGTACCGAGGGTGTCGAGCGCCTCGTCGAGCGCGGCGCGGGTCGCCGGCGCGAGGACGAGCTGACCGTGGCCGCCGTGGATCTCGCAGGCGGGAGCCTGGTCGCAGCGATCGAGGCACTGGACGGGAGCGAGGGCAAACCCCGGCTTTGCCACCGCGCGGTCGACCAGGTGGTCGAGCAGGTCGCGCGCGCCCCAGCGCTGGCAGTTGCCGGCGCAGACCTTGACCGTGAGCTTGGCCTCGGCGGCCAGGGTCAGCTCGGTCGCCAGCGGGATCGCCACCAGGTAGTGGCTGGCCGGCCGGCCGCGGTCCTCGGCGAGCTCGATCAGCGCGGGCAGGGTGACCTGGTCGGCCTCGGCGATCTCTTCGAGCTCGAGGCCCATCGACGAGAGTCGACCGATCGGCAAGTCTTCGTCCGTGGGTGAACGCGTGGGCAGCTTGGTCATGCGCGGGCCTGGGCGGGCATGATACAGCGATCGAAAGCATGATCACCGTCCACCACCTCAACAACTCGCGGTCGCAGCGGATCCTGTGGATGCTCGAGGAGCTCGCGCAGCCGTACGAGATCGTCAAGTACGAGCGCGATCCCAAGACCATGCTGGCGCCCGCCTCGCTGCGCGCGATCCACCCGCTCGGCAAGTCGCCGGTGATCAGCTATAACGGCGCGACGATCGCCGAGTCCGGCGCGATCCTCGACTACCTGGTCGACACCTACGGCAAGGGCCTCCTGTCGCCGCCGCCCGGCACCGCGGAGCACCGCGACTACACCTACTTCATGCACTACGCGGAAGGCTCGCTGATGCCGTTCCTCGTGATGAAGCTGGTGTTCGGCAAGGTCGCGACCGACGCGCCGTTCCTGGTCCGGCCAATCGCCAAGGTGATCGCGGACACCGTCGGCAAGCAGTACCTGAACCCCAACATCGAGGCCCACGCCAAGTTCCTCGCCGATCACCTCGCGAAGCACGCGTGGTTCGCCGGCGACAAGTTCACCGCGGCCGACATCCAGATGAGCTACGCCGTCGAGGGCCTGGTCACGCGCGGCGGCGTCAAGCTGCCCAAGCTCACCGAGTGGCTCCAGAAGATCCAGGCCCGCCCGGCCTACAAGAAGGCGCTCGAAAAGGCCGGCGAGAGCAAGGCCTAGCTGCCGAGCTTGGCCGGCACGAGGAGGCCGTGCTCGACCAGGGCGCGCGACAGCTCGGGCGACAGGTCGCCGCGCCGGCGCGGGATCCGCTCGGGGCGCTCGGGCGCGGTGGCCTCGTGCATCCGGCGCCGCGCCTCGTGCATCCGCCAGGCGATCGTGCCCTCGCTGACCTTCTGGATGACCGCGGCCTCGCCGTGCGCCATGCCCTGGAGCGAGACCAGG
>DASWOO010001133.1:0-2797 GCA_036404335.1 Kofleriaceae bacterium | reverse complement strand
GATCAAGAACGACAACCAGATCGACAAGGACGAGAACGAGGTCGACGAGCTCGCGCTGCAGATCCTCGCGACCCGCCAGCCGGTCGCGTCCGACCTGCGGTTCATCACGATGGCGCTCAAGTTCGTCGTCGATCTCGAGCGAATCGGCGATCTCGGCGCCGGGATCGCCCGGCGCGCGCTCGAGCTCAACCGGCTGCCGAACCTCGAGCCGCGGATCGATCTGTCACGGCTCGCCGAGCTGGTGCAGAAGAACCTGCAGGCCGCGCTCGACAGCTTCGTGCGCAAGGACGCCGATCGCGCGCACGCGGTGATCACCGCCGACGTCGAGATCGACCGGCTCAACGCCAGCCTGTTCGCGGAGCTGATCGCCCACGTCGCGACCGACCCGGCGACGGTGACCCGCGTGCTGCCGCTGACCTCGGTGTGCCGCTACCTCGAGCGCGTCGGCGATCACGTCAAGAACCTGGCCGAGGACGTGGTCTACATGGTCAAGGCGACCGACGTCCGCCACCGGCCGATCGTCCCCCAGAACTAGGCGAGCAGGCGCGCGATCGTCTGGCGCAGCTGGGCGATGTCGATCGGCTTGACCAGGTGGGCGGCGAAGCCGAGCGCCGCGGTCCGCGCGCGGTCCTCGGGCTGGCCATAGCCGGTCAGCGCGACGACCTGGAGCTCGGCGTGGTCGGCGCGCAGCAGGCGGCCGAGCTCGTAGCCGTCCATCACCGGCAGGCCGATGTCGACGATCGCGAGCCGCGGCTGAAAGCCGGCGGCGGCGGTCAGCCCGCTCGGCCCGTCGTGGGCGACCAGGGTGGTGTAGCCGCCGGCCTCGAGCAGGTCGGCGAGCAGCTGGGCGGCGTCGACGTTGTCGTCGACGATCAGGATCCGGGCGTCGCCGGCGGCCGGCGCGCGGGTCGCGAGCTCGGCCGGGATCGCCTCGGGGATGGCGTCGAGCGCCGGCAGCATCACGGTGAACGCGCTGCCGTGGCCGCGGCCGTCGCTGGTCGCGGTCACGCTGCCGCCGTGCAGCTTGGTCAGGTTGTCGACGATCGCCAGACCCAGGCCCAGGCCGCCACGCGCGCGGTCGATCGCCTGGCGCTCCTGGGCGAACGGCTCGAAGATCCGCCGCAGCATGCCCGGCTCGATGCCGATGCCGTTGTCCGAGACCCGGACGAAGACGTAGACCCCGTCGCGCCAGCCGCGGACCGCGAGCTGGCCGCCGCGCGGCGTGTACTTGGCGGAGTTGGTCAGGAGGTTCGACACGATCTGCGCCAGCCGGGTCGGATCGCCGAGCACGGTCAGGCCGAGCGGCACGTCGACGTGCAGCGCGTGGCGGTGCTCCTCGAGCAGCGGGCTCGAGACCTCGACCGACCGGGCCACGACCTCGGCGAGCTCGACCGCCGCCGGCCGCAGCTCGACCTTGCCGCGCGTGATCCGCGAGATGTCGAGCAGGTCATCGACCAGGCCGATCAGGTGCTGGACCTGGCGCTCGATCACCGCCCGCTCGCGCTCGCCGCCGACGCCCGGCCGGATCCGCATCAGCTCGAGCGCCGTGGTGATCGGCGCGAGCGGGTTGCGCAGCTCGTGGCCGAGCATCGCGAGGAACTCGTCCTTGGCGCGGTTGGCGACCTCGGCGTCGCGCCGCGCCGACGCGATCGGCGTGACGTCGTGGCCGAAGCTGGCGATGCCGGTGACCTGGCCCGAGGCGTCGAACAGCGGTTGGTAGACGATGTCGAAGAACATCTCGGCCGGCGCGCCGGCGGGCGGGCGGCGCAGCTGGATCGGCACCGAGCGGCCGACGTAGCGCTCGCCGGTGCGATACACCCGCTCGAGGATCGCGACGAAGCCCTGCTCGGCGAGCTCGGGCACGACCTCGCCCACCCGGCGGCCGATCGGCGACGGCGCGCCGATCAGCTTGTGGTACGGCGCGTTGGAGAACTCGTAGACCAGCTCGGGGCCGCGCAGGATCGCGATCGACACCGGCGCCTGCTCGAAGATCATCTGCAGCGAGCGCTCGTGGGCCCGCTCGGCCGCGCCGACCGCGGCACGCATCAGCTGGCTCTCGACCCGCGCGAGCAGCTCCTTGGACGCGAACGGCTTGTGCAGGTAGTCGGTCGCGCCGGCGCGCAGGCCCTCGATCCGCGCCTCCTGGCCGGCGCGCGCCGACAGCAGGATGATCGGCAGCTCGCGCAGCTCGGGGTCGGCGCGGACCGCGGCGACCAGGCCCAGGCCGTCGAGCTCGGGCATCATCACGTCGCTGATCACCAGATCGGGCATCCGTCGGCGGATCGCCGCCAGCGCGACCCGGCCGTTGCCGACCGCCTCGACCTCCCAGCGGCCGACGAGCAGGCGGCGCAGGTAATCGCGCATGTCGGCGTTGTCGTCGGCGACGACGATCCGGGGGCGGCTGCCGGCCGCGGCGACCGGCGGGCGCTCGCCGCTCGGGTCGGTGCGATCGGGCAGCCAGCGCATCGCCTCCTCGACGAACGCGTTGGGCCCCGAGCTCGGCTTGGCCGCGGTGGCCTCGACCGAGTCGCCGCCGAGCAGCGGGATCGATACGCGGAACGCCGAGCCGCGGCCCAGCTCGCTGGTCACGATGATCGAGCCGCCGTGCAGCCGGACCAGCTCCTGGACCAGCGCGAGGCCGATGCCGGTGCCTTCGTGGGTGCGGCCCGGCGCGCCCTCGACGCGATGGAACCGCTCGAACACGCGGTCGAGCTCGCCGGCCGGGATCCCGCTGCCGGTGTCGCGCACCACCAGCTCGACGCGATCCCCGCGCCGGGCCAGCGAGATCCGGATCTCG
>DASWOO010001132.1:0-8086 GCA_036404335.1 Kofleriaceae bacterium | reverse complement strand
GAGCCTGGGCCGGCCGCCGGCGTCGCCGCGCCACGACCTGCGCGTGTCGCAGGCGATGACCGTGGTCTGGGCCGCGATCGCGATCGGCTTCGCCAGCGTCGCGTCGCTGTTCGCCAACCTGATCGAGGCGGTGAACATCCTGGGCTCGATCTTCTACGGGCCGATCCTCGGCGTGTTCGTCGTCGCGCTGTTCCTCAAGCGGGTCTCGGCGACGCCGGTCCTCGTCGGTGCGCTCGCCGCGCAGGCGCTGGTCGCGGTCCTGTTCTTCGCGACCGCCGTCGGCTTCCTCTGGTACAACGTGCTCGGCTGCGCGGCGGTGGTCGCCGTGTCGCTGATCATGCAAGCGCTCAAGAAAGATCCGAAATGAAAGCGTTGTTGATCACCGCAGTCATGCTGGCGTCGGCCGTGGCCGCGCACGCGCAGGTCCCCCTCCGGCTGCCGGACCAGAGCCCGGCGGCGAGCGTGTCGCAGACCATCGGCCTGACCGAGGTCACCGTCAAGTACCACCGGCCCGCGGTCAACGGCCGCGTCATCTGGGGCAAGCTCGTGCCGTACAACGAGCCGTGGCGGACCGGCGCGAACGAGAACACGCTCGTGTCGTTCTCGACCGACGTCAAGATCAACGGCAAGCCGCTGCCCGCCGGCACGTACGGCTTCCACGCGATCCCGACGGCCAAGGACTGGACCGTGATGTTCAGCAAGGCGACCGAGTCGTGGGGGAGCTTCAGCTACGACGCCAAGGAGGACGCGCTGCGGCTCAGCGTCGCGCCGCGCCGGCTCGCGGCCAGCGAGGAGCGGCTGATCTACAAGTTCGACGAGCCGTCGGAGACCAAGGCCACGCTCGTGCTCGCGTGGGAGAAGCTGGCGATCCCGCTGGCGATCGAGGTCGACACGCCGAAGCTGGTGATGGAGAGCGTCCGCCAGCAGCTGCGCGGCCCGGCCGGGTTCTCGTGGCAGGGCACGGCGTCGGCCGCCAGCTACTGGCTCAAGCACGACGGGCCGATCGACGAGGCGCTCGCGCTGATCGATCGCTCGATCGGCGAGGCCGAGACCTACCGCAACCTGTCGATCAAGGCCGACCTGCTCGTGAAGAAGGGCGACGCCAAGGCCGCCGACGCGCTGCGCGTCCGCGCGATGGCGATCGCGACCGAGCAGGACATCAACGGCGCCGGCTATCGCCTGATCAACGACAAGAAGTACGACGAGGCGATCAGGCTGCTGCAGGCCAACGCCGACAAGCACCCCGAGTCGATGAACGCGCAGAGCACGCTCGGCGATGCCTACGCCGCCAAGGGCAACAAGCCCGCCGCCGCGGCCGCGTATACCAGGGCGCTCGCCCTGGCCCGAGACCCGTCGGCGAAGAAGCAGCTCGAGGGCGCCCTGGCCAAGGTGAAGTGAGCTACTCGCAGATCACGGTCAGGTTCTGATCGGGGCCCTGGCAGGTGTCGGTGTGGATGCCGCCCCACTCGTAGCCCAGGCACGGCCGTACCGAGTACCCGGCGTAGTAGTCGCAGCTACACACGCTGCCGTCGAGCTCGAGCTCTAGCTCGGTGCCGGCGCAGCCGCCGACGTTCCACACGTGCCCGTTGCAGGCCACCGAGGCGTAGCCGCCGGTGTGTAGCGCCTGGCAGAGCTGGGTCGCCGCCGTCGGATCGCTGCAGGTCACGCCGGTCGGATCGTACGTGCCGCTCATCGTGATCTGGCTGTAGCTACCCGAGCTCAGCTCGTTCTCCCGGAAGTCGTTCCACGCATTGCACTGCGCCGGCGCATACGTGAACTGCTGGAAGTCCTGCGAGTAGACGATGCCCTGGACCGAGCACACGCCGGCCTCGCACGTGCCGTTGCCGGTGCACGTGCTGCCGTCGGGCCGCGTCGTGTGCGACACGCCGTGGGTCGCGTCGCACGCGTCGGTCGTGCACGCGTTGCGGTCGTCGACCACCGGCGGCGTGCCGGCCCGGCAGGCGCTGACGCCGTCGCAGGTCTCGTCGCCGTTGCACAGGTCGCCGTCGGCGCACGAGGTGCCGGCGGTGGGCGGCGTGCCCGGCGTGCAGCCGCCGGCGGCGTCGCAGGTCTCGGCGCCGTTGCACAGGTTGCCGTCCTCGCACGACGCGCCGGCGGTGACCGGCGTGTTGCGGCAGTAGGCGACGGCGGTGCCGCCGCCGACGCAGGTGTCGGTCGTGCACGTGTTGTGGTCGTTGCACGGCGGCGGGACCTGCGCGGCCTGCGCCGCGAGCACGCCCTCGGCGTACAGCGTGCTGTGCGCGCCGATGCTGATCGTCTTGGCCCACGCCGCGCCGGTCAGGGCCAGATGCGTGCCGGTGGTCAGCTTGCCGCCGGCCAGGATGTGGGCGCGGATGTCGTTGTGGTCGCCGAGCGCGACCGCGCCGCCGGCCTCGATCCGGATATCGGCGGCGGTCAGCGGCGACAGCGCCTGCGGGTGCCCCTCGATGACCGCGCCGGTCGCGGTGGTCACGCCACCGGCGATCAGCAGCACCACCGGCTCCGACGGCAGGAGCTGGGCGCCGTCGGCCAGGGTCAGCTTCGACAGCTGATAGACGCCGCCGTTGAGGTTCAGCGTCGCGCCGGCGCCGAGCGAGATCGCGCCGTACTGGCCGGGGCACAGCTGGCGCGACTGGTGCGCCGCCACGGTCAGGTTGGTCGAGCCCGGCGCCACCGCGGCGCCGGCCGGCACCACCGGCAGCGCGCTGGTGTCGAGGCCCAGGATCTGCCCGCTGGCGTAGCCGTCGACGGTGAGATCGTTGCCGTAGATGGTGTTGACCCGCGCGTCGGTGCGAACGACCACGGTGTTGGCGGCGATCAGGCCGCCGGCCTGGCTTGCCGATCCCGCAAAGTTCCCCTCCGGTATCGATTCATCGGGTGCGGGGCAACATCGACGGCAGACCCATGACCCCTCACCCGACCCAACACTGTCTGCCGAACGCTGGCAAACTAACGCCTCGCGCGGCGATCGGCAATCCCCGCACGGCAGGTATAAGAAATCGCTGTCCGTGTAATGGCTGCTAAGCTGCTCCGCGATGGCGACCACGGTCTACCGGAGCTGCCCGCTGTGCGAGGCGACTTGCGGCGTCGCGATCACGCTCGACGGTGACCGCGTCACGCAGATCCGCGGCGACGAGGCCGACCCGTTCTCCCGCGGCTTCGTGTGCCCCAAGGGCGCCGCGCTCGGCGATCTGCACCACGATCCGGATCGGCTGCAACGGCCGATCGCGCGCGAGGGCGAGACCTGGCGCGAGCTCGGCTGGGACGAGGCCTACGACCTGGTCGCGCGGCGGCTGCGCGAGGTCCGCGCCGCCGGCGGCAACGACGCGATCGCCGTGTACCAGGGCAACCCGACGGTGCACAACCTGGGCTTGCTCACCTACGGCCGGCTGCTCCTCCAGGCGCTCGCCACGCGCAACCAGTACTCGGCGACGTCGCTCGATCAGCTGCCGCACATGCTCGCGGCGCACCTAATGTTCGGCGACCAGCTGCTGCTGCCGGTCCCGGACATCGATCGCTGCGATCTGTTCATCTGCCTCGGCGCCAACCCGCTGGCGTCGAACGGCAGCCTGATGACCGCGCCCGACATGCGCGGCCGGCTCAAGGCGATCCAGGCGCGCGGCGGCCAGGTCATCGTGCTCGATCCGCGGCGGACCGAGACCGCCGATCGCGCCGACCGCCACCTGTTCATCCAGCCGGGTAGCGACGCGGTGCTGCTGCTGGCGATGATCCACGCGCTGTTCGCCGATGATCTGATCCGCACCGGGCGGGTCGCGATGACCGGCGTGGCCGAGCTCCGGGCCGCGTCGGCGGCGTGGTCGCCCGAGCGGGCGGCGCCGATCACCGGGATCGCCGCCGGCGACATCCGCGGGCTCGCCCGCCAGCTCGCCACCACGCCGTGCGCCGTGCTCTACGGCCGGATCGGCATCTGCACCCAGGCGTTCGGCGGGCTCGCCGCGTGGCTGTGCTACGCGATCAACGCGCTGACCGGGCACCTCGACGAGCCGGGCGGCCTGATGTTCACCACGCCGGCGGTCGATCCGATGCCGCTCGCGGCGCTGCTTGGCGTGCGCAGCGGCTTCGATCGCTGGCGCAGCCGGGTCGGCGGCCAGCCCGAGTTCGGTGGCGAGCTGCCGATGACCGCGCTCGCCGAGGAGATCGAGACTCCGGGCCGCGGCCAGGTCCGCGCGCTGGTCGCGATCGCCGGCAACCCGGTGCTGTCGGCGCCCGGCGGCCCGCGGCTCGAGCGCGCGCTCGGCTCGCTCGACTTCATGGTCGCGATCGACCCGTACCTCAACGAGACCACGCGCCTCGCGCACGTGATCCTGCCGCCGGTGTCGCCGCTCGCGCGCTCGCACTACGACCTCGCGCTCAACCTGCTCGCGGTGCGCAACATCGCCAAGTTCTCGCCGCCCGCGCTGCCGCAGCCGCCCGACGCCCGCCAGGACTGGCAGATCTGCCTCGCGCTGTGGCGCCGGCTCGCCCCGATCGCGCGCGTCGGCCCCGTCGCGCGCGCCGCCGAGCGCGCCCTGACCGCGGTCGGCCCCGAGCGCCTGATCGACCTCGCCCTGCGCGTCGGCCCGCACCGCCTGTCGCTGCGCCAGCTCGCCGCCGCGCCTCACGGGCTCGACCTCGGCCCGCTCGAGCGCCGCCTGCCCGCGCGCCTCGCCACCGCCGACCGTAAGGTCCAGCTCGCCCCGCGCGCCTACCTCGCCGACCTCGCGCGCCTCGCCGCCCACCACGCCAGCGTCGGCACCATCCCGGGCGGCCTCATCCTGATCGGCCGCCGCGACCTGCGCAGCAACAACTCGTGGATGCACAACAGCGCCCGGCTCACCAAGGGCCCGCCGCGCTGCACCCTGCTGATCCACCCCGACGACGCCACCGCGCGGGGCCTCGTTACCGGCGGCACCGCCCGGGTCTCCACCCCGCTCGGCGCGATCGAGCTCCCCGTCGAGATCACCGATCGCATCATGCCCGGCGTCGTCAGCGTCCCCCACGGCTGGGGCCACGGCCGCGCCGGCACCCGCCTCCGCGTCGCCGAGGCCACGCCCGGCCAGAGCGTCAACGACATCCTCGATCCCCGCGCGATCGATCCCCTGTCCGGCACCAGCGCGCTCACCGGCCAGCGCGTCGAGGTCACTGCATCATGAAGTCCAGCGAGCTGTTCGACCGCATCGGCGCCACCGCCCTCCGCGCGGTGATCACCGATTTCTACGACCGCCTGTTCCCCGACGTCATGATCGGCTTCATGTTCCAGGGCAAGGATCGCCAGCACCTGATCGAGCGCGAATACGAGTTCACGGCGGCCCTCCTCGGCGCGCCCGGCGTCACCTACGCCGGCCGCCCCATGCGCGCCGCCCACGCCGGCCACACCATCTTCGGCGGCCACTTCGAGCGCCGCCTCCAGATCCTCCGCGAGACCCTCCGCGACCACCACGTCGACCCCACCGTCCAGACCGCCTGGCTCGACCACCAGCTCGCCCTCCGCTCCCAGATCACCCGCGACAAGGGCTCCGAGTGCAAGGACACCTCGGCCGCCGCCCCCAAGCTCGCCATCGCCCCACCCTCGAACCCCGACCGCCCGATCAAGCTCCGCCGCAAGTAGCCGCCGGGGCCACGCCCCTTCTGGGCACACCCGATCAGGCCGTCGGCTCGTACACTGCGCCAGGTTGGTCGCCATGGGCGGGCTTCGTCGCGAACTGCGCTAGGGCGCTGGCCATCGCCGCCCGCTCCTCGGGGCGCTCGGGCAGCCGCGTCGGGCCGCTGCCGCGCGCGAGGCGCATCGCGGCGGACTCGCGATACTCGCGTGCCTCGGCCAGCTTGGTGAATGCGACTCTGAGACCGCGCTGTTTGGCGAACGATTCGAGCTCGGAGATGTCGAGCTGGAAGAACTCCTTACGCAAATTGACCAGGTTCACGCTGCGGTCGCGAAAGCGCTGATGGAACGCGGCCTCGAGCGCCGGCGCGTCCTCCGAATAAACCATGGCGTGGACATCGAACGGAAACGGCACCGAGGCGGCGCCTAGCTCGCGAACGCGATCCATCGGCTCGAGCCGGCGCGTCATGCCGATCTTGAACACCTGATCACCGAACGATCCGATATTCGAGATGACGTAGACATATCCGGCCTTAGTCATTTCGGCGAGCGACTTGGCGCGCACCGACTTGGCGCGCGCCTCGGTCAGCTGGGCCTGGAGCTCGAGGATCTTGCCGCTGAGCCGGGTGTGCTCCTCGCCGCGCGCCTTGCCGAGCTCGAGCTTGGCCTTTTCGAGGGCCTTCTGGAACCGTGCCTCTTCGGCTTCGGCTTCGACCTGGGCCTTCTCAGCTTCGCGTAATGACTTTTCCTCGTCCTTCATCTGGTCGCGAATCCGACGCTGCTCGTCGGCGATCTCTCGCTTTTTCTCGGCCAACTCGTGCTCTAGACGCAGCTCGGCAATCTTCAGCTCGCGGAACCCAGGCGCGATGCTGATGCTCAACACCTCGCCGAGCTGGTTGATCGCTTCGAACGCCTTCCGAATGCGCTCTTCCATCTTCGACGCGTTGTTCCACGTGACCTTGGCCGCCGCCGCGTCGCACTCGCCATTGAACGCGCGCAGCATCAGTTTTGAATACTGCTTTTGCATGCGCTCGCCCTCCTTCTTGCTGTCACCGACCGTCCAAGACTTGTCGCAGGTGGCCGCCTTACCGGCGCGGACCATCTGTTTCTGCACTTCGTAGACCCGGTCCATCTCGGCCTTGAATTGCTCGGGCGTATCGAACTTGTAGTGCGGGGTGTACAGGCCGAACGAGATGTCTTCTAGGCTGCCTTCAACCTTGCGCAGCTCATCGTTTAGGCGTTCGAAGGCTCGACGAGCTTGCAGCGTCTCGCTCGCGAACCTTGCATGCTGGTCGCGTTCGGCTTGGTTCGCACGCCTGATATCTTCCGCTTCGCGCGCGGCGACCGCGTGCAGGTGCGCCGCTTCTGCTTGTGCGTGCGCGAGGTGCTGTTGAGCTTCACGTTGTAACCGCGCGCCATCCTCTTTGAGGCGTGCCATATCGGCTGCCGCTTCCACGCGCGTTCGCTCGATGTCCTGCGCGGCTGCGATCCGTAGTTGAGCGACCTCGTGATCGACATCGACGATGGCCGCAAACCGCCGGCGCTCGCGCGCTGCCTTCATCAAGCAGCTGACTAGGGCGATCGCCAGACCTGCGACCGCGGCCGATAACACGATAGCTACAAACACCATGGCTCCTCCACGAACACCTACCGTAAAGGATCCTCGTAGGCTGCTGGGATAGCGGTCGGATAGCCGGTCGCGGGAGTAGTCGAATGCGGGGCCGGGTAGCGGCCGGATCGCGCTGAGGGCGCGGTCGAGCGCTTGCAGGCCGTCGGGTGTCACCGTTTGCGCGGGGACGCCGATATCCGTGGCACATGCGGTCGATTGCCTTGGGTACGCGCGCGCGCTGATATGCCGGGAACTCGTACACACCCGCGGCGGCTTGGCTGGCTCAGCACCACGGCGCTGGCGATGGGCGGCAGCAACCAGAGCCTGTTCCTGATCGGCGCGTTGATCGCGGGGCATGGCGCGATCCGGGGGCAGGGCACCGCGGCGGTGCCGCTGCTGGTCGTCGGGCTGATCCTGAGCTGGGCCGCGCTGCCGGGCTGGACCGAGCTGATCCTGATGTGGCCCAACCGGGTCGGCGGGATCGCGGCGACCTGCGGCGAGGCGTTCCGGCCGTACGCGCCGGTGCTCGGCAACCTGACCGGCATCTCGTACTGGTGGGGCTGGATCCCGACGTGCGGGCTGACCGCGCTGCTGTCGGCGTCGGCGATCTCGCAGTGGCTGGTGCCGTGGATCCCGGTCCCGGTGATCGCGGTGCTGCTGATCATCATCTTCGTCGCGATCAACCTCGCCGGCGTGCAGTGGGCGGCGCGCGCCGCCACGGTGATCGCCGCGGCCTCGGCGCTGCTCGCGTTCCTGTCGGCGATCATCCCTGTGGTCGCCGGCGACGTCGACTGGCACCAGGCCGCGTCGTTCCACCTCGACGTGCCGTTCGCCGGCCGGTTCGGCGAGCTGACCAGCGCGATGGCCGGGCTCTACCT
>DASWOO010001131.1:0-1839 GCA_036404335.1 Kofleriaceae bacterium | reverse complement strand
GACTACCCGCACACCAAGAAGCTGCTGTACGGGTCGCCGACCTCGGCGCACATGCTGCTCGACAAGCTGGCGCGGACCTGCGCGACGTACCTCGAGGCCCAGGTCGCGGCCGGGGTCGACGCGGTGCAGATCTTCGACAGCTGGGGCGGCATCGTGTCGCCCGGCGACTTCCGCGAGTTCCCGCTGCGCTACGCCAAGCGGGTGATCGAGATGCTGCGGGCGTCGCCGACGTTCAAGACGCGGAATGTCCCGATCATCTACTTCGTCAACGGCTGCGCGCCGTACCTGACGGACTACGCGTCGAGCGGCGCCGACGTGCTGGGCGTCGACTGGCGGATCGGCATCGATCAGGTGCGGCGCGGGGTCGGCGATGGCGTCGCGCTGCAGGGCAACCTCGATCCGGGCGCGCTGTTCGCGACGCCGGCGGAGATCCGGACGCGGGTCGCCGATATCCTGGCGAGCGCGGGGCCGATCGGCCACATCTTCAACCTCGGCCACGGCGTGCTGCCGGACACCGATCCAGAGCACGTGCGCGCGATGGTCAGCGCGGTCAAAGAGCTGTCGGCGCGGCCATGAAGGTCGCGGTCATCGGTGGTGGTTTCGGCGGCCTGATCGCGGCGCGCGCGCTGCTCCGCGCCGGGATCGACGCGCACGTGCTCGAGGCGAGCGGGCGAGCCGGCGGCGTGGTCGAGACCTCGACGGTCGATGGCTACGTCCGCGAGCACGCGGCGAGCTCGTTCCTCGGCGGCCCGGCCGACGGGGTGTACGCGCTGTGCCACGAGCTCGGCGTCGGGGTCGACAAGGCGTCTCCGCGGGCGCGGGCGCGGTGGATCTACCTCGACCAGAAGCTGCGCGCGCTGCCGCGCTCGCCGCTCGGGCTAGCGACGACGGATCTGCTGACGTGGCGGGGCAAGCTCGATCTGCTGCGCGAGCCGTTCCGGCCGGCGGGCGCGGCGGGGCGCGGCGAGGCGGACGAGTCGATGCACGCGTTCGCGGCGCGGCGGTTCGGCGCCGAGGCGGCGCGGGCGATCGTGTCGCCGTTCGTGACCGGCGTGTTCGCGGCCGACGCGCACGACATCAGCCTCGCGTCGGGGTTCCCGCGGCTGGCGATGCTGGACGCGCGGGGCGGGATCCTGCGCGGCAGCCTGGCGCAGCTGGCGGATCGGCTGCGCAGCCGGCTGCAGGGCCACGCGGTGCCGTCGACGCCGCGCGGGCTGTACGCGGCGCGCGGCGGGCTGGGCGCGGTGACCGCGGCGCTGGCGAGCGAGCTCGGCGGCCGGCTGCGCTTGAATTCGCCGATCTCCCGGATCGAGCCGGGCGAGGGCGGCGTGGCGATCGACGGCGCGCGCTGGGATGGCGCGGTGCTGGCGGTGCCGGCCGAGGACGGCGCGCGGTTGCTCGGCGGCCGGGCGGGCGAGCTCGCCGGCCGGCTCGCGGGGTTTCATCGCGCCCCGGCGGCGCAGGTGTACCTGGGCTTCGCCGAGGCCGACGTGCCGCGCGCGGCGGACGGCTTCGGCGCGCTGGTCGCGACCGGCGAGGACGTGCGCGTGCTCGGCATCGTGTTCGAGTCGACGGTGTGGGGCGCGCGCGCGCCGGCGGGCCACGTGCTGCTGCGCTGCATCTACGGCGGCGGGCGCGATCCGGAGGCGGTCGGCCTGGACGACGCGGCGCTGACCGCGCAGGCGCGGCGCGACGTCGGGATCGTGCTCGGCGCCGCGGCGGTGCCGACGCATGCCAGCGTGGTGCGCTGGCCGCGCGGCGTGGCGCAGTACCGGCTCGGCCACGCCGACCGGGTGCGCGAGGCGGTGGCGCTGGCGCGGGGCCAGCGGATCGCGCTGG
>DASWOO010001130.1:0-7473 GCA_036404335.1 Kofleriaceae bacterium | reverse complement strand
CAACCCGCACTTCCCGCTGTTCTCGGCGCAGCGGTTCGACGCGGCCGGCGCGCTGATCGGCGCGCCGATCGCGCTGCCGGACGAGCTGGTGACCTCGGTCTACCCGTCGCCGTCGTGGCTCGCCGTCGGCGACCAGCTGATCGGCCTGGGCTCGACGTCCGTCGATGGCCGTCCGAGCAAGCTCCAGCTCGTGCGGCTCGACGCGGCCGGCGCGGCCTCGCTCACCGAGCTCGGCGTGACCGACAGCGGCTACGCCGGCCTCGCGCTCGCGCGGTTCGGGACCCGGCTCGCGGCCTCGTGGAGCGGGGCGATGCGCCCGCAGCTCGCCGTGATCGCGCCGTGACTCGCGCTACCATCCGCGGCGCATGCCGCTGACCGTCGTCGTCGAACCTCATCCGCTGCTCGAGCCCGGCGTCTTCACGATCCACACCGCGCAGCCGTGCGGCGTGCTCGCCACGCCGCCCGCTATCGCCCGGCTGGCCGAGGCCGGCGCCGAGGCGCCGCTGGCGTCGTCGGACGCGGTCAAGTCGGCCGTGCGCGACCTGCTCCGCGCCGGCGGCTACAAGCCGTCGGGCCGCAGCAAGCCGGCCTCGGAGTACCTCGCCGCCGCGGCCGCCAAGGGCGAGTTTCCGCGGATCAACGCGCTGGTCGACGCCTGCAACGTCGTGTCGCTGCACGCCGGCCTGCCGATCTCGCTGGTCGACCTCGACCGGCTCGCGCTCGGCGGCGCGGCGCTCGCCGACGCCCGGCTGACGAGCCGCGTCGCCCCGGCCGACACCGCGTACGTGTTCAATCCGTCGGGCCAGACCATCGACGCCGCCGGCCTGGTCTGCGTCTACGACGCCCAGGGCCCGACCGGCACGCCGGTCAAGGACGCCCAGCGGACCAAGACCCACGACGGCACGCGCGCCACCCTCGCGATCCTCTGGGGCACGCGCGCCCTGCCCGGCCGCACGGCCGAGGCCACCCGCTGGTACCGCGCGCTCGTCGCCGAGCTCGCCGGCGCGTCCATCGGCGACGTCGCCCTGGACTGACTACTCGAAGGCGTGGCGCGCGCCTGGGCCCAGGCCGAGCACGCCGCGCGGCCGGGCGGTCCGAGATTCGGACAGCGGGTAGCAGCCGTTGTCGCGCGCCGAGCCGTACGGATCGTTGTCGGGCGCGGTCGCCGGCAGCTCCGCGCAGCTCTTCTCGGCGGCCTTATCCGGCTTGCCCGGGATGGTCACGGTCAGAAACTTGTCGTACGCGTAGCACACGCCGACCGTGTCGTTGAACGGGCTGGCGACCGCGTGCCCCGGATCGCCGCCGGCGAGCGGGAACCACAGGAACCGGCAGTCCTGGGCGGGCTGCGAGCCCTTGATGTTCGGTGCGCAGGTGGCGTGGCCGGCGACCGGCGCGCTGTCGCCGGGGAGCTTGCCGCGCGCCCCGGCATCGCCGCGCGCGTCGGTGCGATGCGCCGGATCGGCGGCGATCGTCGCGTCGACCTTGAGCGGCGCGCACAGCCCGGTGCACACGGTGGTCATCGCCCCCGACGCGTCCTCGTCGTAAAACGGGATGAAGCCCGGCGCGCAGCCGTTGCGGTACACGCTGCCGTCGTTGGCGGTGACCGGCGGGTCGCGATCGGTGCGCGTCCCCGCGTCGCCGACCAGCGGCGCGCAGTGGAACGACAGGAAGCTCGCGCTGGGGATGCAGGTCATCGTCGGCCGGGCCGGATCGGGCGAGCCGCACGCCGGCGCGAGGCTGCCGACCGCCAGCTTCTGGGTCAGCGGATCGCACGATGGCTCGCACACGCCGGCGGCCGGCGCGCCGGTCGACGCGAAAATTCCGCCGTAGGTCGCGCAGGCGTACTTGCTCTGACACGAGCCGGTCAGCGGGACGCCGTCGAGCACCTGCGGATCGCAGATCGGCTTGCAGCTGCTCGACAGGCAGAGGAGGCCCGCGCCGCACGCGTCGGTGCCGTTGTCGACCCCGGCCTGGGCCTCGGCGCAGCCGTCGCCGGCCTGGAGCGGGCCGGCCGCCACGCATCCGATATGACCGACTTCATTGGCCTTGTTCGCCGGGTCGGCGTCGATGTCGACCACCCAGGTGCACTTCTGACCGACCTGGCAGCCGGTCTGCGCGATCGCGTCACACGCCATCGCGGCGTCGGGCGTGGCCGAGACCTGCGTGTGGTCGTCGCCACCGCCGCAGGCCGCCAGCGCGACGAGCGCCACCAGAGATCTCCTGGCCCGCTGCCTGGGATGCATCGACTCGACGCTGGTGTAACACGCAGTGCCCACCGCAGGTTGCACCGCTTCGAGGATAAGATAGCGCCGTGCCTGCCGAGGGCGCCGGCATCAGGTTCGGCCAGTACATGCTGATGCGACGCCTCGCGCGTGGCGGGATGGCCGAGGTGTTTCTCGCGCAGCAGCAGCTCGAGGGCTTCGCGCGCCGCGTCGCGATCAAGCGCATTCTGCCGCACCTCGCCGACGCGCCCGACTTCATCAAGATGTTCCTCAGCGAGGCCAAGCTGGCCGCGCAGCTGACCCACCCGAACATCGTCCACATCTACGACTTCGGGAAGGTCGACACCGACTACTTCATCGCGATGGAGCTGGTCGATGGCGTCCACGCCGGCGAGCTGTTCAAGCGGTCCGAGGGCGACCGGCTGTCGCCGACGATGATCGCGCGGATCGGCGCCGACGCCGCGGCCGCGCTGCACTACGCGCACGAGCTGCGCGCGCCCAACGGCAAGCCGTACGGCCTGGTCCACCGCGACGTGTCCCCGGCGAACTTGATGGTGACGTTCGATGGCGCGGTCAAGCTGTGCGACTTCGGCATCGCCAAGGCGGCGGCGCTCGGCGAGCAGCTGACGATCCCCGGCCACGTCAAAGGCAAGTACGCCTATATGTCGCCGGAGCAGACGATCGGCGCGCCGCTCGACGGCCGCAGCGACGTGTACACGCTGGCGATCGTGCTGTGGGAGCTGGTCGCGGGGGTGACGATCGTCGGCCGCGGCGACGCGATCGAGGCGATGCGCGCGATCCGCGACGGCAAGCTGACACCGATCGACGTGGCCGCGCCCGACACCCCGCCGGCGCTGGCCCGCGCGATCAACGGCGCGCTGTCGACCAACCGCGATCAGCGGCCGACCGCGCTGCAGCTCGCACAGGAGCTCGAGGCGTTCATCAAGTCGTCGCCGGAGCTGGGCAGCCAGCTGCAGCTCGGCAGCTGGCTCCGCGACCGGTTCCCGCGCGAGCCGTTAGACGACCACGACCAGCCGAGCATCTCGCCGGGCACGCTGGCGGTGCCGACCGGCGACGCGCCGGCCGAGCCCGCGCTGGTCACCGGCGACACGACGTCGGAGACCCGGGCGCTGGCGCTGCCGGACCGGCTGGCCGACGCGGCGACGGTGATCGCGGGCCCGCCGCGGCCGTTCGACCCCGGCGCGACCGACGAGCGCGACGAGCGCGACGACGGAGACGGCTACGAGACCAGCGATCCGGACCAGAACGACGAGACCGTGATGCGCAGCAACGTGTTCCGCGCGCAGCTCGCCGCGGCCAGCCAGCACCCACCGTTCGCGCGCAGCAAGCCGGCGACCCACCCGCCGGTGATCGCGCCGCCGTACGACCCGGCCGCGCCGCCGGCCGTGATCGCGCCCGCCTCGCCGATCGCCCAGACCCTGTACGACCCGCGCGCCAGCGGGCCGGCGCCGGTCAGCTCGCCGATCGCCCAGACCTTGTACGACGCCCGGCCGAGCGCGATGCGCGCGAGCCCGATCGCCGGCGTGCCCGCGATCCACGGCCCGCCTGGGCCGCCTGGGCCGCCCGGTTCGCCCGGCCCGCCCGGCCCGCCGTCGGCCTACGCGCCGCCGCAGCTGCCGCGCCGCGCGCTCGCGATCGGCGGCCTGGTCGGCCTCGCCGTGCTGTCGTTCGTGATCGCGCTCGCCACCCGCGGCTCGCACCCGGGGCCGCGGTTCTCGATCACCCCGCCCGTCGACGCCGCCGCGCCGCCCGACGCGGTCGCCCGGGCCGCGCCAGCCGTCCCCGACGCCGCGCCGCCGCCGGCCATCGACGCCGGCTCGCCGCCCGACGCGTTCGTCCCGACGATCCAGCCCGAGCCCGCCAGGCCGACCACCGTGCTCGAGCTCCGCACCCGCCCCGACGGCGCCACCGTCACGATCGGCGATCGCACGCAGACCTCGCCCGCCCAGTTCGTCCTGTCCGCCGGCCACTACCAGCTCGACGCCGAGCACGACGGCTGGCTCCCCGAGCACCGCGAGCTCGACCTGACCGCCAACACCCGCGTCGTCCAGGACATCGTCTTCACCCACCGCCGCCCCACGACCCACAAGCCGACCAAGCACTGAGCTACGCCGGCGGCGTCCGGATTTACCCGCGACAGCGCGGAACACTGTGAGGCCGCTCGCGCCGTCGGAGATTTCGCGGCGGCGCGGCGCAACCCGGGGATCGGCCCGTCGATAGAGCGCGGCGGAGGCGTTCAGATGTTTGAGGAGAACCACACGCAGGAAGCGCAGGGCGCGACGCGGCGGCAGGCGATCGTGGCGTCGCTGCGCGGCAAGGATGACCTGGTGCTCGAGCTCGACGAGCAGCCGCGGCGATGGCTGGTCGGGTCGGCGTCGCATTGCGACTTCGTGCTCGACGACCCGTACGTGTCGGGCGTGCATTGCGCGATCGAGCGCCGGCCGGGCGGCGCGCTGGTCGTGCGCGACAAGCGGTCGCGCAACGGCACGCTGATCGACGGCAACTCGATCGAGGTCGCCGAGCTGCACGTCGGGGCCCGGCTCGGGCTCGGCCGGACCACGCTCGTCGCGGCGCCGGCGCCCGAGGCCGTGGGCGTCAGCGCGCTGGGCGCGATCCGCGGCCGCGACCCGGTGCTGCGCGCGACGATCGACCAGGCGCTGAAGACCGCGCAGACCGACTGCAACGTGCTGATCCTCGGCGAGACCGGCACCGGCAAGGATCTGCTCGCGCGCGTGATCCACGAGGCGTCGCGGCGCTCGACCGAGGCGCTGGTCTCGGTCAACTGCGGCGGCATCCCGCGGGAGCTGATCGGCTCGGAGCTGTTCGGCCACGAGAAGGGCGCGTTCACCGGCGCGCACGCCGAGCGCGACGGGTTCTTCGTCGAGGCCGACGGCGGCTCGCTGTTCCTCGACGAGATCGGCGAGCTGCCGCTCGAGCTCCAGCCCCACCTGCTGCGCGCGCTCGAGACCCGCAAGGTCCGGCGGATCGGCGGCGCGAGCGAGCGGCAGGTCGACGTGCGCATCGTGTCGGCGACCCACCGCAGCGAGGGCCTGGGCAGCGAGGGCGCCAAGCTGCGGCCCGACCTGTACCACCGGCTCGCGACCGTCGTGCTTGTGCTGCCGCCGCTGCGCGAGCGGATGCGCGACCTGCCCGAGCTGGTCGACGGCATGCTCGACAGCCTCGCGCCCGAGTACGGGCGCAAGACGGTGTCCGACGAGGCGTGGAAGGTGCTCGCCGCCCATCGCTGGCCCGGCAACGTCCGCGAGCTGCGCCACGCGGTCAGCCGCGCGGTCGCGCTCGGCGGCGACACCTTGCAGCCCGAGCACTTCTTCCCCCGGGTCCGGCTGTCGTGGCCGAGCGACGAGCCGCCCGAGGTCCAGCAGATGGTGCCGTACCAGCGCGTGCTGCGCGGCGCGATGGAGCGCGCGATCGCCGAGCACGGCACGATCCGCGCGGCGGCCAGCCACCTCGGCATGCCCAAGTCGACGTTCGCCGACCGCGCGCAGAAATGGGGCTTGGTGCCGCGGATCGCGAAGAAGCCGGCGTGAGCCGCTACTTGTCGCCGGTCGGCACGCCGACCGGGGTCGTCGACTTCCAGATCTGGACGTGCGGCGTGCCGCGCGCAACATAGGCATAGCCGTCGGCGTCGAACGCGACCGAGCGCAGGCTGGCGGCGAGCACCGGTTGGCCGTCGGCCTCGATCGCGTGGGTCGCGCGCAGCTCGCCGCGGCCGCCGTCGGCGTAGACCCGCCAGACCTCGCCGCTGGCGTCGGCCGGCTGCATGACCAGGCTGCCGTCGGCCATCAGGTGCGCGAGGCTCCGGTCGCCGACCGCCTGCGTGTCCTGCCAGGTCGCCCCGGCGTCGGCCGACACCGCGTCGGTCGCGACCCAGGTGCCGTCGGCCATGATGCCGACGAAGCCGTGGGCCTCGCCCTGCGTGTCCTGGCCCGACATCCGCGTCGCCATCGCCGCGTACGCCGCGGTCCACGACGCGCCGGCGTCGGCGCTGCGCCAGACGTTCGCCGACCACGCATCGATGCCGCCGGCCGATTGCCCGGTCAGCTGGCCGACGTACAGCGCGCCATCGGCGCCGCGCGCGAACGAGCCCGGCGCGGTCGCGGCCAGCCCGGTCGCGGCGATCGCGCGCCAGCTCACGCCCGCGTCGCTGCTGGTGTACGACGCGCCATCGGCGACGCCGAACAGCATGCCGCCGCTCGACCAGGTGGTCGCCGGCATCTCGCGCAGGCTCCACGCCGGGTCGCCCGGCTTCCACGCCAGGCCGCCGGCGAGCAGGGTCCCGTCGTCGGCGCGGACGATCGACGGGCCGTCCGAGGCCCACGCCTGATCGCCGGCCGCGTCCCAGTTGCCGATCGCCACGCCGGGCATGCCGGGCGCGGCGTAGCGCAGGAGGCGGTAGCCCCACGCCGCGCTGCGCATCAGCACCCAGTAGCTGCCGGCGGCGCAGCTCGCGCGCTCGACCGTGACGTCGAGGTCGCCGGCCGACGCCAGCGGCTGCCAGGTCGCGCCGAGGTCGTGCGTCACCTTACCCGCGGCCGGCGAGGCCTTGCCGCTGACCGTGCCCGACGCCGTGCCCGACACGACGATCGATCCATCGGCGCACACCGTGGCCGCGTCGTCGCCGACGACCAGCGAGCCGAGCTTGCCCGCGGCCACGCCCGCCGCCGTGAACAGGTAGCTCGAGGCGCCGCCGACCAGCGCGAACCGGCCGTCGCCCAGCACCAGGAGGTCGCGCCCGGCGTCGGTCGCCGGGCCCGCCGCCAGCTGCCACGACGCCCCGCCATCGGTCGAGCGGTGGACGCCCCACGCCGACACGCTCATCATCGTCGTGCCGTTGGACTCGAGGTCGGTGACGTACGCGCAGCAATCGCTCGGCGCCGGCCGCGGCAGCGCAGCAGTCGCCCAGCCACCCGCGCTCTCGACGGCGATCGCGTCGTTGACCGGGTCGAACACGATCAGCTTGCCCGCCGGGTCGCTCCGCCACGTCCGGTCGCTCGCGTAGCCCGGCGCGGCCGCCACCGGCGTGATCGCGCCGCTCGCGAGGTCCCAGCGGACCAGCCCGGCCTGGGTCGAGTACAGCGCCGCCGTCGACCCGATGATCGCGACCTTGCCGAGCATGCCGAGCCGGCCATCGAGCGGCTGCCAGGTCGCGCCGCCGTCGCGCGAGAACCGGCTCGACATCAAAAGGTTGCTGCCGCTGGCGGCGACGAAC
>DASWOO010001129.1:0-6083 GCA_036404335.1 Kofleriaceae bacterium | reverse complement strand
CCGTTCGTCGTGATCGGTCACCCGACGCATCGCCGGGTGACGCTGTTCCAGGCCGCGCTCGCGGCGCAGGGCCTGGCCCCGGCGCGGGTGATCGCGTGGGCCGAGCTCGCCGTGCCCGGCGCGCCGGCGCGGCTGATCTCGCCGATCTCGCCCGGGACGATCGTCCGGATCGACTCCGCCGGCGAGGACGACGCGATCGACCGGCTGCTGATCGCGCGCGGCGCGGCGGCGGCCCGGGGGGCCGGCTGCGCGTGGATCGCGGCCGACGCGGCGCGGGCCCTGCCGGTCTAGCGCGGCCAGATCCTGTATCCGCGCCAGCACCACCTGGGCTTCACCGCCGTGCTCGACGAGCTGGCCGCCGCGCTCGCCGCCGCGCCCGGCCTCCGGGTCCCGCAGCCGCCAGCGGCGATCCAGCTCCTGTTCGACAAGAGCGCGACCTCGGCGCGCTGGCGCGCGGCCGGGATCCCGGTGCCCGAGCCGCTGCCGGGCGGCGACGTCCGCGATCCGGACGACCTGCGCGCCCGGATGGACGCGGCGGGCTGGACCAGCGTGTACGTCAAGCTGAGCTCGGGCTCGTCGGCGTCGTGCCTGGCGGTGGTCGTGCGCCGGCCGTCCGGCGAGCACGTGATGACCACGGTCGAGGACACCGGCGCCGCGCGCTACAACACCCGGCGGATCCAGCGGCTGACCGATCGCGCGCGCATCAATCGCACGCTCGGGTTCATCCTCGGCGAGGGCGCGCAGGTCGAGCGCGCGATCGGTAAGGCGCGGCTCGGCCACCGCTACTTCGACTGCCGCGTCCTGACCATCGCGGGCGACCCGGCGTTCGTCGTGATGCGCACGGCGACCCATCCGATCACGAACCTGAACCTCGGCGGCCTGCGCGGCGACCTCGCGGCCCTGCGCGCGGCCGTCCCCGCCGACGCCTGGGACGCGGCGATGGCCAGCTGCCGCGCCGTGCAGCGCACCAGCGGCGCGTTCCACGTCGGCGTCGACCTGATGTTCGAGCCCGGCCTGACCCGCCACCGCGTCCTCGAGGGCAACGCGTTCGGCGACCTCCTGCCCAACCTGCTCCGCGACGGCCTCGACGTCTACGGCTGGCAGATCCGCCAGCTGCGGGCGGGTTGATCAGCCCGGCGCGCGGACGAGCCCCAGGGTGGCGCCGAGCAGCATGCCGGCGATGGCGCCGGCGCCGGCGGCGAGGATGATCGGGGTGCCGGAGGCGAGGCCGAGCATGGCGCCGACGCCGTAGGCGGGGATGACGGCGCGGCAGGCGCCGTTCCAGGCGCGGCGGGGGGCGCTGAGGGGCAGGGCGATCATTTGCCCCACGTGTCCCAGACGCCCTTGGCGAAGCCACCGACGTAGCCGACGGTGCCGCCGAAGGCCGCGCCGATGCCGCCGCCGGCCGCGCCGCCCGCGACCCAGCCGGGGACGCTGCCGATGCCGGGGACGGCGACCGCGCCGGCGCCGGCGCCGACCACGCCACCGGCGACGGTGCCGATCGCGCCGCCCGCGGCCGCGCCGTGGCCCGCGCCGGACTGGGCGCTCTGGAAGGTCTTGTTCCAGTCGACGCCGCCGTGGACGGTGTCGAGGATGGCGGCGTCGATATCATTGAGGGTCGTGGCGGTCATTGGCGATCTCCTGTTGTACGAGTGCGAGAGGTGGACGGACCGACACCATTACAAGTGGTGTGCCTGCGCCCGGCGGACGTGGTTTCCGGCACCTGCGCGCGCGGCGGGCGTCAAAATTCGTCCCGCGGGCGACAGGTGGTGCGCCGGCGAGTAGACAGCTGCCCGCGATCGGGCCGCGATCGGGCGGCGATCGGGCGGCGATCAGCCGACGACGGGCAGGCGCAGGCCGGCAGCGCGGGCCTCGGGCACCGGGATGCGCTCGAGCAGGCCCGTGGCGTAGACCTTGGCGAGCTCGAGGTAGTCGAGGTGGACGTAGCCGATGTGGCAGTGGCAGTCGAGCTGCGAGCACGGCCGCGGGGCGAGCGCGCGCTGCCAGTCGGCGTCGTAGAGGTTGCCGATCGGCTCGGCGATGAAGTGGCAGCGGCGCAGGGTGCCGTCGCCATCGACGGTGACCGCGCGCGAGCCGGCGCCGCACGCGCGGCCGAGGCTGGGCCAGCGCACGGTGTTGAGCTCGAACAGCGGGTCGATCGCGCGCCACGCGGCGAGCTCGTCGGTGGAATAGGCCAGGGCCTTGACCGCGTTGATCCAGACGTAGGTCTCGGCGGGCAGGGCGGCGCGGAGCTGGACGGCGGCGGCGTGGTGCGCGCGCTGGCCGACGACGCCGACGCTGTGACGCACGCCGGCGGCGGCGAGCCGGTGGCACTGCGCGACGAACGCGTCGAGCGTGGTCCACTCGGGGTGATAGGTGCACCACAGCGCGAGCCGGGCCGGGTCGGCGGCGGTGAGCCAGTCGAGCGAGCCCGACAGGTTGGTCTGGGCGGCGACGCGGGTGATCTGCGGCAGGTGAGACAGCGCGGCGAGGCCGTCCTGGTACCAGCGGCGGATCAGCGCCTCGCCCCACGGCGTGACCAGGACGCCGAGCGCGTCGTCCGCGGGCCGCGCGGTCAGCCAGGCGACGAACCGCTGCCAGCCGGCGCGGTCGGTGGCGAGCGCGTCGCGCGAGTCCTTGCGCTTGGCGAACGGGCAGTAGGCGCAGCCGTAGTTGCAGCTGGCGAGCGGGCCGCGATACAGCAGATCGAGCCTCACGTCAGGTCGTAGTCTGCCATGCGGCGGTGGACCTCGGGCGAGTACAGCCACGGGCCGAGCGCGTCGGCGCGCGCCAGGCCGTCGGCGGTGAGCACGAGCGCGCCGGCGGTCTCGGTGGCGAGGCCGCGCGCGGCGAGCTCGGCGAGCTCGGGGAAGTCGGCGAGCGCGTCGCTGGCGAACCGCGCGCGGTACGCGGCGCGATCGAGGCCGTGCTCGGCGAGCAGCGCGAGCAGCAGCCAGCGCCGGCGCTGCTCGCCCGGATCGAGCACGAAGCCGTAGTCGGCGACGGCGAACGCCGCGTCGTCGCGCTGGACCCAGCGGTCGAGGATGCCGCGCACGCCGCGCGCGCCGACCGCCCACTCGGTGGAGTAGTGGACCTCCCGGGTGTACGACCGCGCGCCGCAGCCCAGGCCGATCATCCCGTCGTCCTGGCAGCCGTACACCGGGCCGTCGCCCGCGCCGCGCCGGAACATGCGGAGCGACACCTGGTGATAACCGGCGAGGCGCAGCACGTCGCGCGCTTGGTCGTAGAGCGCGACGCGCGCCTGGTCGACCGCCAGACCGGTGGCGTGGCCCCCGCGCCGGCCCAGCGTGGTCAGCGGCCGGACGTACAGCGGATACAGGTACAGCTCCTCGGGGCGGTAGGCGAGGGCGGCGTCGAGCGAGGCCTGCCACGTCGCCGCGGTCTGGCCGGGCAGGCCGTACATCAGGTCGATGTTGAGCGTGGCGGGGCCGGCGTCGCGGATCGCGGCGAGCGCGCGGTGGACGTCGGCGGCCTGCTGCGGGCGGTTGACCGCCTTGCACTCGGCGTCGATGAAGCTCTGCACGCCGATGCTGATCCGGTCGGCGCCGGCGCCGACCACGACCGCGAGCCGGTCGGGCAGCGCGGTCTCCGGCGAGGTCTCGACCGAGATCGGCCCGCCGCGGACCCCGAACGAGCCGAGGATCGCGACGACGCGCTCGAGCTGGCCGGCGTCGAGCAGGGTCGGCGTGCCGCCGCCGATCGCGGCGCGGGCGATCGCGAAGTCGCCGCCCTCGTCGAGCGCGCGGCGCACGACGCGGGCCTGGCGCGACAGCGTATCGAGATAGGCACTCACGAGCTCGGCCTGGGGCACCGGCCGGGTGAACAGATTGCAGAACCCACAGCGCTGCTCGCAGAACGGGATATGCAGATACAGAAACAGCGAGTCGCGGCGCTCGCCGGCCCACAGCGGACCGAGCGGCCGCGGCGGATCGATCGGCCGGTACGCGGTCTTGTGCGGATAGGCGTAGACGTACGACTGATAGCGCGTGGCGTCGAGGAGCTGCGCGAGCGCCGACATCACGCGGCCAGCTCGAGCTCGGCGTACGGCACGGTGCTCACCGCCGGGTGCGCGACGCGGTGGCCGACGTGGCCATCCTCGCCGTACAGCGTGCCGTGGTCGCTGCACAGGATCACGAAGGTCGGCCGGCCGCGCGACAGCGCGCGCCACAGGCGCGGTAGGTGGCGATCGACGTAGCGCAGCGCGGCGGCGTGGCTGGCGAGCGAGTCCTCGGCCGCGCCGCCCTCCAGATAGAAGTGATTCGGCTGGTGCAGCGCCGAGACGTTGACGAAGGTGAACGCCAGGCGGGCGCGCGGCACGCCGGCCAGGCCGTCCTCGACCGCGGCGATCTGATGCTCGAACGATCGCGGATCGGTCACGCCGAGCGTGCGGTCCCAGCGCCGGTCGGCGAACGGCGCCGATAGGACCCGGCCGAGCGGGTTCTGCAGGTTGAAGAACCCGGTGCCGCCGACGCACAGCGTGTGATAGCCGCGCGCGGCGAGGCCCTCGACGATGGTCGCGCCGTCGAGCACGCACGTGGTCGGCGCGATCGTGGTCGCGCCGTCGAAGCCGAGCGCGAGCAGCCGCGGGTGTGGCCCGGGCGCGACCGGCGTCGGCAGAAACCCTGCGAAGAACGCGGCGTGCGCGGCGAACGTGAACGTGCCCGGGGTGTGCCGCGTCTCCCAGCCGCCCGCCGGCAGCACCTCGCGCAGATGAGGGGTCCGGCCGGCGGACAGCTCGGCCTGGGCCACGTCGTGGCGCAGCGTGTCGAGCGTGATCAACGCGAGGTCATGGTTGCCGACGACGGCGTTCATGTCGCGCACGGAGGCGGCAGGGTGGCCCAACTTGCCCGATCGCCGCAACGGTTATGCCCGGGATGCAAATCCGCGCGCGACCACGGATCGGTGGCTGCCCGGGCTGTGGGGTAGCGTTTGCCTCGGGTGGGTAGCCGCGAAAACTCGCGACTTTATTCGCGATTTCGCGCAGCAATTGCGCGGCGACCTCTACACGCCATCGCCTGCCCGCCGAATCGTGTGTCCAGATAACGCAGGGGTACGCACCGATGAAGCAGCAGCTGGCAGCACTCGCGATCATGGCAGGAATGGTTCTCGGCAACGCGGAGCTCGCCTCGGCCGGCACGGCGACCTCGAACCTCAACGTCTCGGCCACGGTGACCTCGACATGCTCGATCTCCGCCGGCGCGCTCGCGTTCGGCACCTATAACCCGATCACCGGCACCCAGGTCGACGGCACCGCGACCGTGGCGGTGCAATGCACCAAGGGCACGGCCTCGGTCGTCACCCTCGGCCAGGGCCAGAACGCCGGCACCGGCTCGACCGACATCATGCCGGTCCGGCAGATGGCCGCGGGCCTCAACCGGCTCGGCTACTCGCTCTACACCGACACCAACCGCACGGTGGCGTGGGGCAACACGGCGCTGACCGGCCAGGCCTACGTGGCCGCGGCCAGCACCTCGACCAACCTGACCGTCTATGGCCGGATCACCGCCAACCAGGACGTGCCGGCCGGATCGTTCACCGACGTCGTGGTCGCGACGATCACGTTCTGATCGGCCCGCCCCACAGGTCCACGTGTCCCGCTCGCTCCGCTCCGCGCTGTGCCTGCTCGGCGTCCTCGCCGGGACCGCGGTCGCGCGCGCCGAGGCCCAGTTCCAGGTCGACCCGACGATGGTCGAGCTCGCCGCCGGCGCGCAGAGCGGCGCGGTCATCGTCACCAACCACGGCAGCGCGCCGCTGCGCCTCGAGACCTCGGTGTTCGCGTGGGCCGAGTCGCCCGACGGCGGCATGGTGCTGACCCCGACCAGCCAGGTCGTCGTGCGGCCGGCGCTGCTCGAGGTCCCGCCCGGCGGCAGCCGGACGTTGCGCGTCGGCTCGCTGGCCTCGGCCGGTGCGGCCGAGCAGAGCTTCCGGATGTTCGTCGAGGAGCTGCCCGATCGCAGCGCGGCGCAGGCCACCGGCGTGCGGGTGCTGACCCGGCTCGGCGTCCCGGTGTTCATCGCGCCGGCGCAGCGCCGCCAGGCGATCACGGTGACGCCGAGCGATCA
>DASWOO010001128.1:0-7067 GCA_036404335.1 Kofleriaceae bacterium | reverse complement strand
GCGTTCCAGCGCGTGCTGCAGCGCGCGGCGATGCACGTCCAGGCCGCCGGCCGCCAGCAGATGACGACCGGCAACGTGATCGCGTCGATGTTCCGCGAGCGCGACTCGCACGCGGTGTACCTGCTCGAGAAGCAGGGCGTGTCGCGGTTCGACGTCATCAATTACATCTCGCATGGCGTGTCGAAGACCGACGCAGGCGGCCCGGTGGTCCAGCGGACCCCGCGCGGCGTCGAGGACGATGGCGCGGAGGATCAGAAGGTGGCCAACCCGCTCGAGAGCTTCTGCGTCGATCTCACCCAGCGCGCGCGCGACGGCAAGATCGATCCGCTGATCGGCCGGGCCAACGAGCTCGAGCGCATCATCCAGGTGCTGTCGCGGCGCCGCAAGAACAACCCGCTGTTGATCGGCGAGCCCGGCGTGGGCAAGACCGCGCTGGCCGAGGGCCTGGCGCTGCGCATCGTCGAGGGCAAGGTCCCGCAGCCGATGGCCGACGCCAAGGTCTACTCGCTCGACATGACCGCGGTGCTCGCCGGCACCCGGTACCGCGGCGACTTCGAGGAGCGGCTCAAGGCCGTGATGAAGGTCCTGATCGAGGATCCCAAGGCGATCCTGATCATCGACGAGATCCACAACATCATCGGCGCCGGCGCGACCAGCGGTGGCACGATGGACGCCGCGAACATCCTCAAGCCGCCGCTGGCCAACGGCGAGCTGCGCTGCATCGGCTCGACCACGTTCAAGGACTACCGCCAGGCGTTCGAGCGCGACCGCGCGCTGGCCCGCCGGTTCCAGCGGATCGACGTCGGCGAGCCGACCGTGCCCGAGGCGATCGAGATCCTGAAGGGCCTCAAGCCGCGCTACGAGGAGCACCACAACGTCAAGTACAGCGACCAGGCGATCGAGGCCGCGGTCGAGCTGTCGGCGCGCCACATCAGCGACTCGCACCTGCCGGACAAGGCGATCGACGTGATCGACGAGGTCGGCGCGCGGGTCCGCCTGCTGCCCGAGGCCGAGCGCCCCGACATGATCCGCCCGGCGCAGATCGAGGAGATCATCTCGAAGATGGCGAGGATCCCGATGCGCTCGGTGTCGAGCCAGGACAAGAAGAAGCTCGGTGAGATCGACGTCGAGCTCAAGCGGATGATCTTCGGCCAGGACCAGGCGATCGATCAGCTGGCGACGGTGATCAAGCTGTCGCGCGCCGGCCTGTCGCACCCCGACAAGCCGACCGGCAGCTTCCTGTTCGCGGGCCCGACCGGCGTCGGCAAGACCGAGCTGGCCAAGCAGCTCGCCGCCGTGCTCGGCGTCGAGTTCATCCGGTTCGACATGTCGGAGTACATGGAGAAGCACACGGTGTCGCAGCTGATCGGCGCGCCGCCGGGCTATGTCGGCTTCGACCAGGGCGGCCAGCTGACCGACGCGATCAACAAGCACCCGTACTCGGTGGTGCTGCTCGACGAGATCGAGAAGGCGCACCCCGACCTGTACAACATCCTGCTCCAGGTCATGGACCACGCCACCCTGACCGACAACAACGGGCGCAAGAGCGACTTTCGCAACGTCATCCTGATCATGAGCAGCAACGCGGGCAGCCGCGAGATGGCGGCCGGCCGGATCGGCTTTGGCGACACGATCGCCGACAGCAAGGACGGCAAGAAGGCGCTCGAGCGCGTGTTCACGCCGGAGTTCCGGAACCGGCTCGACGCCACGGTGTTCTTCGGCGCGCTGCCGGTCGAGGTCATTCGTAAGGTCGCGCGCAAGTTCCTCGACGAGCTGGACGGGCAGCTCGCGGAGAAGCGGGTCGAGCTCGAGGTCAGCCCGGCCGCGCTCGACTGGTTCGTCGAGCACGGCTACGACAAGGCGATGGGCGCCCGGCCGATGGGCCGGCTGGTCCAGTCGACGCTCAAGGCGCCGCTGGCCAACGAGATCCTGTTCGGCAAGCTGGTCCACGGCGGCACCGCCCTGGTCGATCTGAAGAACGGCGAGATCGTCATCGACTGCGTCGGCGGACCCGAGGTGGTCGACGACGACAGCGCGCCCTACGTCCGCAAGAAGCGCGAGCCGGCGCCGGTCAACTGATCCGGATCGACCGGATCACGCGAGGCCGGCGTCGAGGCTGTTGAGCGCGAGCCAGTTGGTGATCTTGTCGCGCGCCGACTGCGCGCGGTGGGCGGGCACGGTGATCCGGTGCTGCCAGCTGGCGTCGTCGGAGGCCTCGAACCGGCCCCACGAGCGGATCGCGCCGAGCGGCTCGAGCTCGCGCAGCAGGCCGCGCGCGATGCCGTCGTAGCGGCCGCGGGTGTGGTCGTCGTCGCCGGTGATCACCAGCGTGGTCCCGGCCGGCGGGTCGACGGCGAGATCGGGGATGCGCTCGATCGCGTCGAGGTCGCGCGCGGCGTCGCCGATCGCGCGGGCCGCGCCGCGCGCCTCGGCGAACAGCACGGCGGCGGCGCGCTTGGATAGCCGGGCGACGTCGCGCGCGGGCGCGGCCGGCGCGACGATGTACAGCGGCTCGGGGTCGCCGTGGCGGATCGCGTCGAAGCCGATCCGGTCGCCGAGCGCCAGCCTGGCCAGCCAGCGCAGCCAGGCGGGGAACGCCGCGCCGAGCTCGGCCGCGCCGAGCGCCGGATCGTGGACGAGCGGCACCGCCAGCAGCAGCGCCCAGCCGAAGCTGCCGAACCAGCCGAGGCCGTTGCGGCCGAGCGCGCGGGTGTGGACGAACCGCCGGACGTGGGGCCACGTCGCCTGGAACGCGGCGTCGCGGCCGTGATCGCGCAGCCGCGCGGCGAGCAGCGCGGCGTCGCGCGGACCGGCTCGCATCCGCCGCGCCAGCCCGTCGTCGCCTCCGACCACGCTGATGTCGACGCGCGAGCCCTCGAGCACGCCGTGGAGCCGCGGCGGCACGGTCGGCAGCAGCGCGAGGCCGAGCGCCGCCGCGAGCCGGGCGGGATCGTCGTTGGACACCAGCACGTCGACGTCGTCGGCGTGGGCTGGCGCGTAGACGCTCGAGCCGAACAGCTCGACCTCGGCGCGCGGATCGGCGGCGCCGCGGACGTGGGCGAGCACGCGCGCGGCGAGCTCGCGGGTGGGATCGGGAGCTGCGGTCACGCGCCAGCGTAGCGCGCCTTGAGCGCCAGGACGCGGCCGTCGCCCCCGGGAGCCGGGCAATCTCCTGTCGCGGATCTGTGCTCGGGATCGAGCAGCCGGCCGGTTGATCGCGGGCTAGTGCTCGGTGCGCTTGACCTGCCAGCTGCCGGCCTGGGTCTTCCCGGTGCCGCCGAGCTTGGTTTCGAACTTGCCCTCGATGCTCTCGCCGGTGCGGTTGCCGAGGAACGTGGTCTCGACCTGGCAGCTGCAGGTCGGGTCGGTGTAGGGCGCGATCGTGCCGCGGATCTGGCTGTCCTTGACGTTGACGAACTCGATCTTGAGCGGCGTGGTCCGCCCATGCGGACCTCGCCCTCGGCGGAGTGCACGCCGATCCGCAGGTCGAACTTGATCGGGCCGCTGCGGCCGCTGTCCGCGCCCTGGTAGTCGCCCTCCCACGTGCCGGCGAGCTTGACCAGCTCGTTGTCGGTGCCCTGGACGGGGATGGCCTTCTGCGAGCCGCCGCAGGCGCCGAGGACCAGGAGCGCGACGATCGATGAGCGAAGCATGGTTATGCTTCGCATGACGCACTGCGCCGTGCAAGCCTGGCCGAAGGCTGCCGACGGTGAGGCGCGCCGTAGCTGTGGCAACATCGGGTCGATGAGCAACGACCCCGAGCCGCCGCGCGCGTCCTTCACCAACATGGCCGAGAGCACGCAGGCCGACTGGCGGATCATCGGCGGCGAGTTCCTGCGGTTCGGCCAGGGCCTGGCCGACCGCGTGCTCAAGCACCTGGCGCTGCTCGAAGGTGACTACGGCGGGTTCCCGGTCGACCGGCTGACCCACTCGCTGCAGACCGCGACCCGCGCGCACGCCGACGGCCGCGACGAGGAGTACGTGGTGTGCGCGCTGCTCCACGACATCGGCGACACCCTGGGCTCCTACAACCATCCCGACGTCGCCGCGGCGATCCTCAAGCCGTTCGTCTCGCCGCAAAATCTATGGATGATCGAGAAGCACAACATCTTCCAGGGCTATTACTTCTTTCACCACATCGGCATGAATCGCGACATGCGCGACATGTTCAAGGACCACCCGTACTACGCGTACACCGAGGAGTTCTGCGCGAAGTACGACGGCCCGGCGTTCGACGCGCACGCCGAGACCCGGCCGGTCGGGTTCTTCGAGCCGATGCTGCGCCGCGTGCTCGCCGCGCCCAAAAACTCGATCTACACGGCCGCGCGCTGAGCCCGGCGCCGGCGTCGGGCCCCGAGGGCAGCGACCGAGAGCACCAGGCCGCCAACGCCGCCAGGCCCGCCGGTGCTGCAGCCGCCACCGTCGCCATGCGGGCCGCTGCCGCTCGAGCCATCGTCGTCCCCGCCGCCGCCACTGCTGCCGCCGCCGCTGCCGCCACCGCCGCTGCCGCCGCCGTCGTCGCCGCCACCGCCGCTGCCCGCGCCGTCGGGGCCGACGTGGACGTTGAACGTGCAGGCGCTGGCGTTGTTGGCGCCGTCGGTGGCGACCACGTGCACGGTCGTGTCGCCGAGCGCGAACGTGGTGCCCGACGGATGGTCGATCGAGATGCTCGGCGAGCTGCCCGGCGCGCCGCCGGCGTCGGTCGCGGTCGGCGCGGGGAACGTCGCGATCGCCGGCTGGTCATCGCGCACGCTGACGTCCGCGGGGCAGGTCACCACCGGCGGCGCGCCGTCGCTGCCCAGGCCTGCGAACGTCCACAGCGCGTAGCCATCGCCGGCGTCGGCCGCGACCAGGAGCGACGTGCCTTGCACCGTGATCGCCGTCGGCCGCGACGACCGCACGCCGGGCGATAGATCGGCGAGCAGCTGCGGCGCGCCGGTCGGATCGGTCAGCTGCCACAGCTCGCGGCCGTGCTCGGGCTCCTCGGCGGCGAACACCAGCGGGCCGGCCGGGCCGACCAGCGTCGGCAGGCCGATGTCCGACGACTGCGGGCCCGGGTACAGGTCGGCGACCATCATCGTGCCGGCGGCGGTGCCGTCGGTGCGCCACAGCTCGGCGCCGTGCGCGGCGTCGCTGCCGAGGAAGAACACCTGGTCGCCCCACGCGACGTAGGTCGGCGGGAACGACAGCGAGACCTGCTTGATCATCACCGTGCCGGCGGCGGTGCCATCGGTGCGCCACAGCGCCTCGCTCGCGTCGGCCGACGTCCCGGCGAACAGCACCAGGCCCTTGCCGGTCCACGAGAACAGATCGCGCGGTCCGCCCGGCGCGCGGCCGAACGGGATCGAGAGGAACCGCGCCGTGCCGGCGGCGGTGCCGTCGGACGCCCACAGCTCGGAGCTGCCGTCCCCGTGGTTCCTGCCGAACACCACGCGATCGCCCGCGCTGGCCAGGCCGTTGCCACCGATGCAGCTCGCGCACAGCTCGGTGAACGTCGGCGCGCCGGGCGCCGATACGAACAGGTCCTCCTCGTACCGGTCGCTGACCGGCGAGCCGACGACCCAGACCCGGCCGAGCAGGCTCGTGATGGTGTCCGGCGTGTAGACCGGCGGGTCGGTCACGTGCGTCCCGACCGCGGTGACATCGCTGGTCCACAGCTCGGTGGTCCCGGCCGCCGCGACGTAAGTGTTGAACACCAGGTCGTTGCCGAGCGGCCGGGGCTTGGTGAAGTCCGGCGTGGCGGCGAGCGTGACCGCGGCGTCGGGCGTGCCGTCGCTGGCCCACAGCGCGCCGCCGGCCTCGTCGAAGAAATACAGATAGGCGCCCGCCGGGGTCAGCTGGCTGGCGATCACGCCCTGCATCAGCGTGATGGTGCCGTCGGTCGTGCCGTCGGACCGCCACAGCCGGTGCTTGATCGTGCTCGCGGTGCCGAAGTAGCTCGCGCCGTGGTACCGGGCGAAGCCGTGGATCTGGGCCTGGGTGCGGGTCGCGATCAGGTCGCCGAGCAGGTGGGTGCCGCCGGCGGTGCCGTCGGTGATCCACGGCTCGATCCCGGTGACGCTGTCGTCGGCGGAGAACACCAGCTGGCCGCCGAGCAGCCCGGTCTCGCCGAGCGCGAGCGGCGACTTCTCCGCCAGGCCGACCCGCTGGGTCGCGGCGACCCGCGCGGTGCCGGCGACGGTGCCGTCGGTCTTCCACAGGTCGACGGCGGTGGCGGGGACGTTGTGCCCGGCAAAGTACGCGACGCTGCCGGCGACGACCAGCCGGCCGCCGGCGTAGCCGCTGGCCGGGCCGGGCAGCAGGTCGGTGAGCTGCGCGGTGCCGGCGAGCGTGCCGTCGGAGGTCCACAGCTCGCGGCCGGCCGCGGTCGTCGAGCCGCCGAACACGATCCGGCCGCCGAGCGCGACCGGCGACAGCGGCGCGAGCGAGCCGGTGCCGGGGATGAGATCGAGCACGCTGGTGCCGGCGACGGTGCCGTCGGTCCGGCACAGCTCGGTGCCCGCCGCCGGGGTGAAGCACGGCAGGTAGGCGACGCCGCCGACGATCGCCGCGGGCAGCGCGTCGCCGGCGATCGCGTCTTGCGTCGCGCCGGCCGGGGGCGCGAGCAGCTCGAGCGTGCCGGCCGCGGTGCCGTCGGTGATCCACAGGCCGCGCGCGCCGTGCACGGCGTCCTTGGTCGCCGAGAACAGGGCGCGGGTGCCGCCGAGCGTGCCGAGGTAGCGCGGATCGGAGCCCAGCTCGTCGCCGGGCATGATGTCCTTGAGCAGGTGGGTGCCGCCGGCGGTGCCGTCGGTCACGCACGGCTCGAGACCCGAGGTAGGCGAAGCTTGGCACACGAAGTACAGCCGCGCGCCGGCGACCTGCCAGCTCGGCGCGAGCACCAGCGCGGCGACCTGGCCGGTCCCGGCGGCGGTGCCGTCGGTGCGGAACAGCGCGTCGGCGGCGAAGTACAGCGCGCCGTTGAACGCGACGACGTCGTCGAACCCGGTCGGCGCGCTCAGCGGGCTGCCCCAGGCGTAGACCCGCGACGTGCCGGCGGTGGTGCCGTCGGTCTTCCATAGCTCCTG
>DASWOO010001127.1:0-5640 GCA_036404335.1 Kofleriaceae bacterium | reverse complement strand
GCACTTCGCGCTGGCCAGCGCGTTGCCCGAGCGCAGCTGGATCACGGCGGGCTTCAGCACCTCGAGGAACGGCTCGGGCTCGAGCATCTGGCGGACCCGGCCGACGACGTGGCCGTCGGTCGACAGGAACACCACGGACGGCAGCGTCGCCGAGTCGTAGCGCTTCTTGATCTCCTCGTCGGCGGCGGAGTTGTCCGAGACGTCGAGCTTGAGCGGCACGAAGTTCTTGGTCAGCGCGTCGTAGACGTCGCTGTCGCCGAACGTCAGCTCGAGCTCGCTGCACGGCACGCACCACGTCGCCGAGAAGTCGACCATCACGCCCTTGCCCTCGGCCCGCGCCTTGGCGAACGCCGCGGCTTCGTCGCCGACGACGTAGGGCAGCTTGAGCTTGGGCGTCAGGGTGTAGCTCCACACCGAGAACGCGCCGCCGACCACGAACAGGATGCCGAGCGCCTTGCGCAGCTTCTCGACCGCGCCGCCGTGGAACGACAGGTAGATCGCGCCGAGCGCGAGGCCGACGACGATCAGCGCGATCGCCGCGCCGAGGAACCACGGCTCGGGCACCGCGAAGTGCCGCATGAACGGCAGCAGCGGCTTCAGGAAGTAGATGCCGCCGAGCAGCAGCAGGATGCCGCCGGCCGACTTGACCCACTCCATCCACCGGCCGCTCTTGGGCAGCGACATCGCGAACGCCGCCAGCACCCAGAACAGCACGCCCATGCCGATCGCATAGATGAACAGCAGCGAGCCGCCGCCGACCACGCTGCGGGTGGTGGCGACGAACGTCAGCAGGCCGAGCAGGAACGGGCCGGTGCACGGCGCGGCGATCAGGCCGCCGACCAGGCCCATCGCGAACGCGCCGCGGAACCCGCTGCCGCCGACCTGGTTGAGCCGGTTCTGCACCGACTGCGGCAGGTTGAGCTCGAACGCGCCGAACATCGACGACGCCAGCACGACGAAGATCAGCACGATCGGGATCACCACGGCCGGCTTGGCCAGGATCGTCCCGAACTGGCCGCCGATCAGCGCGATGATCACGCCGAGCGTCGCGTACGTCAGGCCCATGCCGACGACGTACGCGGTGGCCAGCGCCAGCGCCCGGCCGCGGGTCACGCCCGAGCCGCGCGCACCGAAGATACCGAGCGTGATCGGGATCATCGGGTAGACGCACGGCGTGAGCGATGTCTGGAAACCGAAGCCAAACGCCGCCAGATACATCCATGCCCAGCCGCGCTGCTGGTACTGGTTGAACGGATCGCAGCCGGCCGCGAGCGCATCGCTCGGCAACGCGAGGATCACGAGCGCCGCGATGGCGACGAAGCAGAAGACCGAGCGGCGGCGCATGGGAGGACACTATAGACCGTCCCTGTGGGCCGGGCATTCCCCCCGCGGCGCGGGCGTTGTAGGGTGCCCGGGCTGTGCCCACCCCCGTCTCGCCGAGCGTCTTCGTTCCGCCGCACGTCGCTGGTCTCGACGTCTATCAACCTGGCAAGCCGATCGACGAGCTGGAGCGCGAGCTCGGGATCGCCGGCGTCATCAAGGTCGCGTCGAACGAGAACCCGCTCGGGCCGTCGCCCAAGGCGCTGGCCGCGCTGCCGGCGGCGCTGTCGCACCTCCACCGCTACCCCGACGCCGGCGGCTTCGCGCTGTGCCGCGCGCTCGCGGCCAAGCTCGACGTCGAGGTCGGCCAGATCGCGCTGGGCAACGGCTCCAACGATCTGCTCTACCAGCTGGTGATCGCGACCTGCGAGCCGACCGACGAGGTGCTCAGCCACAAGTATGGCTTTCTGTCGTACCGGCTGTCGGCGCAGGTCGTCGGCCGGCCGTTCGTCGCCGCGCCGGCGAGCGCGGCGCTTGGCTGCGACGTCGACGCGCTGATCGCCGCGATCACGCCGCGCACCAAGCTGGTCGTGGTCGGCACGCCGAATAACCCCACCGGCACGGTGATCACCCAGGCCGAGCTCGACCGGATCCGCGCGGCGCTGCCGGCGCGCGCGCTGCTGGTGATCGACGAGGCGTACACCGAGTATGCGGCGGCGTGGCCCGAGGTCCCGCACGCCGATGGCTTGCTCGCCCAGCGCCAGGATCCGCGGGTGATCGTCCTGCGCACGTTCTCGAAGATCTACGGCTTGGCGGGCCTGCGCGTCGGCTACGCGGTCGCCGACAAGGCGGTGATCGACGTGCTCGGCCGGGTCGGCCGCACGTTCCACGTCGGCAGCCTGTCGCTGGTCGGCGCCGAGGCCGCGGTCTCCGACACCGACCACGTCGCGCGCAGCGCCGCGCATGCCCGCCGCTGCCTCGAGCGGTTCGCCGCCGAGCTACGCGGCCCGGGCGTGAAGATCTATCCGTCGCTGGCGAACTTCCTGCTGATCGACTGCGGCCGGCCGTCGGCGCCGATCTACGACCAGCTGCTGCGCCGCGGCGTGATCGTCCGGCCGATGGCGGCGTGGGGCCTCGAGACGTGCCTGCGGCTGTCGGTCGCGCGCGACGAGGACATGCCGCGGGTGATCGAGGCGATCAACGCGGTGCTGGCCTGATGCGGGCGACCCGGGCGGGGTTGCTCGCGCTGGCGGTCGTGGCGTGCAGCCATGACCGGTCGGCCGAGTCGCCGCGCGCGGACCTCGCGCCGTCGACGCCGGCGGAGAAGCTGCTGGCGATGCTGCCGCCGAACGCGCAGGTCGTGATCGAGCTCGACCTGGCGCGGCTCCGCGCCAACGCCGTGGTCGGCTCGGTGGTCAGCCAGGCGCTGGCGGTGCACGCCGCCGACGACCAGCCGGCGCCCGACCGCAAGGGCCTGGCGCTGAGCGTGCCGGCCTCGCCGCTGGCCGGCGCCGATCACGTCGTGCTCGCGGCGTACGGCGTCGGCACCGCGCAGGCCGCGACCGTGACGCTCCTGGCCGCGCCGCACGACCTCGAGGGCACGACCCGGCTGGCCGACGGGTTCTACGCGCTCGGCCCGCCCGAGTGGATCGAGCAGGTCCAGCAGCGCGTGACCCTGGCCTCGACCGGCGACGCCAAGTTCGCGATTCGCGCCGCGCCCGAGCTGCTCGCGCTGCGCGACCACGCGATGCCGGCCGGCGCGCCGGGCGCCTCGCTGCGGATCACCGCGCGGCTGTCGTTCGACGCGCGGGTCGCGCTCGCGCGCCAGACCGGGCTCGACAGCGCGCCGGCGCAGCTGTCGGCGTGGGGCGACGTCGTCGACGACCTCGCGCTGATCATCGACTGCGACGCCGCCGACCCCGGCAACGCGGCGAAGTCTGGCAAGCCGTCCGACGCGCCCAAGCGGCTCGAGGCCACGCTGCGCGGCGCGCTGGCCGGCGTCGCCGATCAACCGGCGATCAAGCTGCTCGGCCTGCCCAGCTCGCTGAGCAACGCGCGGTTCGTGACCCACGGCAGCTGGGTCCGCGCGATCGTCGCCGTTGGCCCGTCGCACCTCGCGCGCGTCGTCGAGCGGGCCGGATCGCTGCTCAAGCTCGCCGCGCCCGCCGATCCGGCGGCGCCGTCCGAACCGCCAGCCCCTACGCACGGAGCCCACGCGTCATGAAGTTCGTCGTCGAGCCTGCCACGCGGCCACTGTCCGGAGCCATCGCGATCCCGGGCGACAAGTCGATCGGCCATCGCGCGCTGCTGTTCTCGCTGCTGTCGGCCACGCCGGTCCGGGTCCGGGGCCTGGGCGACGGCGCCGACAACGGTCGGTCGGCCCGGGCGATCACCGGGCTCGGCGGCGCGATCACCCGCGACGGCGACGCGCTGGTCATCCGCGGCACCGGCCTCGACGGCATGCGCGCGCCGGCTGCGGCGATCGACTGCGGCAACTCGGGCACCACGATCCGCCTCTTGTGCGGCCTGCTCGCCGGCCAGCGGTTCCAGGCCCAGCTGTTCGGCGACGAGTCGCTGTCGAAGCGGCCGATGAAGCGGGTGATCGAGCCGCTCGCCCGGATGGGCGCGACGATCGTCGGCCCGGGCGGCGAGGGCGCCGACGTCACGCCGCCCTTGACGATCGGCCCGGCCAAGGCGGCGCTGTCGCCGATCGACTACCTGCTGCCGATGGCGTCGGCGCAGGTCAAGACCGCGATCCTGCTCGCCGGGCTGTACGCCGACGGCACGACCACGGTCACCGAGCCGGGCCCGAGCCGCGACCACTCCGAGCGCATGCTCGCGTACCTCGGCGCGCCGCTGACCGTGTCCGGCCGCCGGACATCGATCGCCACCGGCGGCTGGGACCGCCGGCTCGCCGGCGATGGCTTCGAGGTGCCCAGCGATCCGTCGTCGGCCGCGTTCCTGATCGCCGCCGCGCTGGTCGCCGGCGCCGGCGAGGTCCGGCTGCCCAACGTCTGCGTCAACCCGACGCGCACCGGCTTCCTCGACGTGATCGCGCGGATGGGCGGCACGGTCGAATTCGCCCACCCGCGCGACGCCGGCCCCGAGCCGGTCGCCGAGCTGGTCGTCCGCGGCCCGGCCGCCGGGCTGACCGCGACCGAGATCGGCGATGACCTGGCCGTGCGCTCGATCGACGAGCTACCGGTGCTCGCGGTGCTCGCCGCGCGCGCCCGGGGCACCACGATCGTGCGCGACGCCGACGAGCTGCGGGTCAAGGAGAGCGACCGGATCGCCACGACCTGCGCGATGCTGCGCGGCTTCGGCGTGGTCTGCGAGGAGCGGCCCGACGGCTTCGCGGTCGAGGGCAACCCCGATCGGCCGCTGACCGCCGCGCGGGTCCACGCCGACGGCGATCACCGGATCGCGATGGCGGCCGCGGTCGCCGCGCTGGTTGCCGACGGGCCGACGACGATCGACGACGCCGACAACGTCGCCACGTCGTACCCCGGGTTCGCCGCCGCGCTGCGCACGCTCGGCGTCACGATCACGGTGGCGTGACGCCCGGGTTCGTGCGACACCCAGGCGTCCGATGCGTAGCCTGACCGTTGCCATCCTCCTCACCTGCGCGCTGGCTGTGCCGGCGCGTGCTCAGCACCCCGAGGCGACGCCCGGCGGCACCGACTTCGGGCCGCAGGCGCGCGAGATGTTCCGCGTCGCGGCGTGCGGCAGCGACGACGCGATCCCCGAGCGGTTCTCGGCGCGGCCGATCAAGGAGCACTGCCAGGAGATGGCGGGCATCTACGCGTCGTACCGCAAGGCGTGGATGGACCAGGCCCAGGCGTTCATCGCCCAGCTGCGGCCGGCCGACCTGCCGTCGACGGTGGTGTATCCGTTCGGCGGCGGCGATCTGTCGTCGGCGCTGACCGTGTACCCCGATGCCAAGGAGCTCACGACGATCTCGCTCGAGGCCGCCGGCGATATCCGCGTCATCGACACGATCAAGAGCGCCCGGCTCGACGACGCGGTCAACAGCATCGGCAACGAGATCCGCCGGCTGTACCAGTCGGCGCACTCGACGACCAAGAGCCTGCAGGCCGTGTCGCACTTCGATCTGCCGGGCACGATCATGTTCGCGCTCGCCGGCCTGACCGTGCACGGCATGGAGCCGGTGGCGCTGCGCTACTTCGACATCGAGCCCGACGGCTCGATCACGTATCTGACGTCGGCGCAGCTCGACGAGCGCGCCGCGGAGCTCACCGCCAAGAAGGCCGGCGCGCCGCCCAAGAAGATCACCCACTACTGGTACGAGCAGGTCTCGGC
>DASWOO010001126.1:0-2160 GCA_036404335.1 Kofleriaceae bacterium | reverse complement strand
ACAGCGCGACCGCGCGCTCGATGCAGTTCTCGAGCTCGCGGACGTTGCCCGGCCAGTCGTAGTCGAGCAGCATGCGCGCGGCCGGCTCGGAGAACCCGCGCACCGGCTTGTGGATCCGGTTCGCGATCCGCCGCAGGAAGTTCTGGGCGAGCAGCAGGATGTCGCTGGCGCGATCGCGCAGCGGCGGCACCGGGATCGGCACGACGTTGACCCGGTAGAACAGATCCTCGCGAAACCGGTGCTCGGCGACCTCGAGCTCGAGGTTGCGGTTGGTCGCCGTGACGACCCGCGCCTTGAACGCGAGCTCGGTGTCGCCGCCGACCGGCCGCACCCGGCGCTCCTGCAGCACGCGGAGCAGCTTGACCTGCATCTCCATCGGCATCTCGCCGATCTCGTCGAGGAAGATCGTGCCCGCGCCGGCCTGGACGAACAGCCCGCGCCGGTCCTGCTTGGCGTCGGTGAACGCGCCGCGGACGTGGCCGAACAGCTCGCTCTCGAGCAGCGGCGCCGGCATCGCGGCGCAGTTGATCGCGACGAACGGCTGATCGCGCCGGTCCGACTGCGCGTGCAGCGCGCGGGCGACCAGCTCCTTGCCGGTGCCCGACTCGCCGGTGATCAGCACCGTGGCGTCGCCGCTGGCGACCCGCTCGATCATGTCGATCGTCTTGCGGACCGCCGGGCTCGACCCGATGATCAGCGCCGGCGCGCCGCGCGCCGCGACCGCGCGCAGCCGGCGGAGCTCGCGCTGGAGCGCGAGGTGTCCGAGCGCGCGCTCGACGATCACGCCGAGCGCCTCGAGCTTGATCGGCTTGGTGACGTAGTCGTAGGCGCCGGCGCGGATCGCCGCGATCGCGGTCTCGAGCCCGGTGGTGCCCGTGATCACGATCGACAAGATCTCCGGATGGCGGTCGCGCAGCAGCGCGCACAGCTCGATGCCGGACGGGCCCGGCATCACGACATCCGTGATCACGACGTCGGTCTGATGCGCGGCGAGGCGGACCAGGCAGTCATCCGCCGAGTGCGCGACGGCCGTGTCGAACCCGCGTTTTCGTAAGCCATCGCGCAATAGCTCGGCGGTATCGATATCATCGTCGACGATCAGCACGCTTCCCGACATGACCGACACCATGGCACGCCGGACGAGGTAAAAGCAGGCGATGGATGAGCCCGATCTGGCGGACGACCTCGACGAGGATGCGATCGTCGACGAAGTCGAGCCGCCGGCCGAGCACCGCATCGTGGTCAAGGCGGCCCGGTCGGGCGAGCGGCTGGACGCGGTGATCGCGGCGGTGGTCGAGGGGCTGTCGCGGGCGGCGGCGCAGCGGCTGATCGAGGAGGGGCAGGTCCAGCTGAATCGCCGGCCGGTGGAGAAGGCCGGGCACCGGCTGCGGACGGGCGACGTGATCGTCGTGCGCGTGCCGGCGCCGGTGGCGATCGAGGCGGTGCCCGAGGACATTCCGCTGACGATCCTGTTCGAGGACGCGGACATCATCGTCGTCGACAAGCCGGCCGGGCTGGTCGTGCATCCGGCGGCCGGGCATCCGCGCGGGACGCTGGTGAACGCGCTGCTGTTTCACTGCCGGGATCTGAGCGGGATCGGCGGGGCGCTGCGGCCCGGCATCGTCCACCGGCTCGACAAGGACACGACCGGCGTCATGGTCGCGACCAAGAACGACCGGGCGCACGCGGTGATCGGCGCGGCGTTTGCCGCGAAGAGCCGCGGCGAGGACGGCGGGATCGTGCGGGAATACCTGGGGATCACCGCGCCGCAGCCGCCGGGCAAGACCGGGACCCTGCGGACCGTGTACGGGCGGCACCCGGGCGACCGCAAGCGGTTCTCGTCGAAGGGCCAGCGCGGCAAGCCCGCCGTGACCCACTGGACGGTCGTCGAAGCGATCCGCGGCGAGGCCGGCGCCAGCGCCGCCGTCGTCCGGTTCCGGCTCGAGACCGGCCGCACCCATCAGATCCGGGTACACGCCGCCGACCACGGCTGGCCGTTGCTCGGCGACACGCTGTACGGCAAGCCGCCGCGGGCGCTCGCCGGCCTCGCGGCCCAGCTCGGGCGCCAGGCGCTGCACGCCGCGCTGCTCGAGCTCGAGCACCCGACGACCGGGGAGCGCCTGCGGTTCGAATCGCCGCTGCCGCCCGACCTCGTCGCCG